>JAKDNC010000362.1 GCA_030452025.1 Nocardioides sp.
TAGGCTCACGCCATGATCGACTCCGAGTTCATCACCTGGGACGCCCCCGACGCCGACCAACCCGCACGTCGCATGTCACAGCAGTCCTACGACGCGGTCGCGCGCAAGGCCAAGGACGAGTGGCTCGCGCTCTTCGCCGAGGACGCCGTCGTCGAGGATCCGGTCGGCCCCTCGTTCTTCGACGCCGAGGGTGCGGGGCATCGCGGCAAGGAAGCGATCTCGAAATTCTGGGACATGGCCATCGGGCCGGTCGCCGACTTCCGTTTCACGATCCGCGACTCCTTCGCCAACGGCAACGCCTGCGCCAACGTCGGCACCTTCAGCACCCGCCTGGCCGACGGCACGCTGGCCGACACGGACCTGATCGCGACGTACCGCCTCGACGGCGAGGGCCTGATCGCCTCGATGGCCGCGCACTGGGAGGTCGACCGGACGATGGCGACGCTGCGCAAGGAAGGCGACGCGCCCTCCTCCTGAGCGCCGGGCCGCGGCCCGAGGTCAGACCTCCAGCGTGTCCGTGCGCTCGGCGATCCACTCCACCAGCGCTCGCAGCTCGCGCCAGTCCGACCGGACGACCTCGAGGAACTCCGGCGTGTGGATCACCGGCTCGAACCCGTGGTCCCGGCTGAGCACCAGGGAGCGGTGCCGCAGCAGATCGACTCTGGGATGGTCGACGTCGTAGCCACGCGGCTTCGTCTTCAACCGGTCGCCCCCGATGCTCCAGCCGCGCTTCTTCAGCCCGGCGAGCAGCCTCTCCAGCTCCTGACCGGTCCGCTCGTCGTCGATCGCGTCGCGGACCGCGGCGAGTCGTTCCTTGCTCGCCTCGTAGAACCCGGCGCCGGTGCGCACGCCGCGTGCGGCGATCTCGACGTACCACCCGGTGGCCGGGGCGACGCCGACGAAGGCGCCCTGGTGGGTCTTGTACGGCGTCTTGTCCTTGCGGAACCGCACGTCCCGATAGGGGCGGAAGACCTTGGCGGCCCCGAATTCCGACTCCAGCGCCGCGGTCAGGGCCACCATCGGTGCCTTCACCGACTCGGCATGGATGTGCTTGTGCGCCGCCCAGAACGATCTCGTGTTGTCGACCTCGAGGTCGTCATAGAAGTCCAGCGCCGCCTCGGGGAACCCTTCGAAACTCACCCCGGCACAGTAGCCGTCACGCGTTCGTCGCCGCCCTGGCCGTAGGCGCTGACCGAGAGCACGCTCTCCGAGCAGGTCGGCGGGGACAGGAAAGCCTGCCCCTTGCCGGGCGACTCGTAGACGATCTCGAGCGTGTGCTCCGGCGTCCAGCGCAGCATCTGTGCCGGGCGTCCCTTCCCCGAGTCGCGGGTGAAGTACGCCGAGTCGCCGCACCACGTGAGGGTGCTCGCGGCGCCGGCGCCGAGGTCGTAGGTCTTCCCCTCGACCGTGGCGTGGAACTCGCCCCGCTCGATCTGGTTCTCGTTGGGCAGCGACGACCAGACGTGCCCGTCCGCTGTGGCGACGGCCTCCCAGCCGGTGCAGTCCGGCACCCCCTCGACCGGCGTGGACTTCTCGCCGGAGACGGCGAGCAGGGTGCGGCAGGAGACCGGGCGCTTGTTGTCGAAGCTCATCAGCGTGGTGCCGTGCGGGGTGACCGAGACGTTGGAGAAGCCGTGTCCCTTCTCGGCGCAGAAGCCCTTCTCGCCAGTTCTGGCGTCCACGTCGTAGGTTGCCAGACAGTAGTCACTGCCCGGTGAGTATGTCGCGTAGGCCAGCGTGCTGCCATTCATCGCCCACGGCCCACCCGATCCCGGGGACGGGTCGTCGACGGTGCTGGTCTTGCCGGTCTCGAGGTCGACCAGGGTGACCACCTGGGGCTTGGTCTCCTGCTTGTCCTGGGCCACGACCACCGCGTGGGTGCTGCCGATGAACGCGTCGGTGATCTGTCGGTTCTTCCCGGCCGGGATCACGGTCTTCCCGTCCTGCCCCACCCCGGTCAGCCGCGCCTCGGCGCCGCCCTCGGGGACGAGCATGTCGACCTTCGCGCCCGCGATCGCGGTGTCGTTGGCGACTTCGCCCTTCTCCCAGTCCAGGATGTTGGTCTTCGGGTCCGACGGGTCGGCGGGCTCCGACCCGGTGCCGCCGGACGGGTCGCTCGGGACCGACGAGTCTGCGCTCGGCGTCTCGTCCGACTCCGGTGACTCGTCCTCGCCCGAACAGGCGGTGAGCGCGAGCGCCAGCACCAAGGTCACGGGGAGGGCGTACCTCCCTGGTGCCGGCCTGCGTGGTGCCGACTTCCCTGGTGCCGGCACCCGTGGCGTCGGGCTGCGACGCATCAGACGCCGATGTTGTGCTGGAAGTGAGCCTGGTTGGCGCGGTAGCTGCGGTAGGCCATCCGGCGCTGGGTGCGTGAGATGAAGGGCTCGGAGGGGTCGAAGCGCTTCTGGTTCCACGGCTCGAAGTAGTGGAGCATCGCTGGGCGCTTGCCGTTCTTGGAGTAGCCACGACCGACCTGGAAGTGTCCGCTCGCGTCGTCGTCCAGGTAGGGGTAGAACTGCTTGAGCAGGATCGGGTGCAGGATCACCGGCGCCCGGTAGTCGGCGTAGTGGCGCATCTGCAGCATCCACCACTGGGGGAAGCTGTAGTTGGAGATGTCGAGCGTGATGTAGTGCCCGGCGCGCCGCTTGCGGTCCCAGCCGGTGTACTGATTGGTGACCCGCACCATCTCGGTGATCGCGGTGCCGCTGGTGGTGGTGCCGAGGCGGTTGGCCCAGGCGCGTTGCGACTTCCGCCTGTTCCAGCCCCAGCCGATCATCTGCATGGAGGACGGGCCGCACCAGTAGGTCCTGACCTGCTGGGTGACTCGCTTCTTGTTCATGATCAGTTTGAATCTCGGGTAGTCCCGAGGCCGCTTGACCGCCGGGTTGGCGGCGGTCTTGTTGATCGCGCGGGCGGTGCTGGTCGCGGATCCGGTGTCGACCTCAGGGTGGCGGGCCAGGAATCCGGCCGGCAGCGGGGTGCCCTGGATCTGGTGGCGCAGCAGCCACACCTTGGAGACCGATCGAGCGGCCTGGACCAGCTCGCGGCGCTCGGCCTTCCGCTTGGCGGCCGGGGAGAGGGCGTTGAACTGCCGCAGCGCGTCCAGGTCGCTCAGGTCGCCGGTGGTCTCACGGGTGGTGCCGCGTGCGGAGATCGTGGCTCGCGAGGCGACAGTGTTCGCGACCTCGGACTCGGACTTCTCGGTCCAACCGGAGTGCAGGCAGTAGCGCTGGCCTTCGAAGTCGGCGCAACGGATCTGCGCCTTGGCCAGGGCGGCGGGGGAGAGCTTGGCCCCGGGCGCGCGGCGTGCGGAGACCTCGCCGCGCGAGAGGACGGAGGCGATCTCGCTCTTCATCTCTGCGGTGACCTGGCCGGCACCGGCGGTGGCGTGTGCGACGGGGGCGCCCTTGGCCGCGGCTGCCGTGCCGGCGAGGGGGGCGGCCGCGGGATTGGCGGCGGGGGCGGCGGTCGAGCTGCCGATCGGCAGCAGGACGGAGCCGACCAGGACGGCGGCAAACGCTCCGATGGAGGTACGGCGAGACATGGGACCTCGATGACATGGGGGAAGCGGGCAAACCCCACTCTCCCCAATAGTCACAAGACTAGTCAAGTGTCCCACAGGCAACTTGCCTCACACTACACCGACACGCCGAAGAAACACAAGGATGTAATTCAGTCAGGATGGGTCCATGAGTTATCTCGCCGCACCTTCGCGCTACGACGACATGGACTACCGATTCACCGGGAACAGTGGGCTCAAGCTGCCCGCGCTATCCCTCGGCCTCTGGCAGAATTTCGGTGAGGACCGGTCCTTCGAGAATCAGCGTGCCGTCCTGCGTCGCGCCTTCGACCGTGGCGTCACCCACGTCGACCTCGCCAACAACTACGGGCCGCCCTACGGCCGCGCGGAGGAGAACTTCGGGCGACACCTGCGCGAGGACTTCGCCGCCCATCGTGACGAGCTGATCATCTCCACCAAGGCCGGCTATGACATGTGGGCCGGGCCCTACGGCCAGGGCGGCGGTTCCCGGAAGTACGTCCTCGCCTCGCTGGACCAGTCCCTGAACCGGATGGGGCTCGACTACGTCGACATCTTCTACAGCCACCGCTTCGACCCCGAGACGCCGGTCGAGGAGACGATGCGGGCGCTGGACCACGCGGTCCGCCAGGGCAAGGCGCTCTACATCGGCATCTCGTCCTACTCCGCGGCCAGGACGCAGGAGGCCGCGTCGGGCGCACGTGAGCTTGGTACGCCGCTGCTGATCCACC
>JAKDNC010000363.1 GCA_030452025.1 Nocardioides sp.
GGCGTTGACCGCAGGATGTGGTTCCGCTCCGGAGACCATCGGGGTCAGCGGTGTCGATGAGCTTGTCATCCCCACGCCGTCCGCGGATCCTTCCGACTTCAGCGCCGACATCGACAACCAGTTCCTGCCGCTGGAGCCGGGGAGCGCATGGACCTACCGGTCCACAAGGGTGGGTGCGCCCGGGTGGAGCGGCGAGGTGGTCGTGACCGTGCTCGACGAGACCCGCGACGTCAACGGGATCGCGGCGACCGTCGTACGCACTGAGCGGAGGGAGTCCGCGGCGGCCGGGGCAATCGTCAGCGAGCAGTGGTTCGCTCAGGATCGCCGTGGCAATGTGTGGCTGCTCGGTCGGCGCGGTCCCGCTGAAGGTGGCTGGCAGGCCGGCACCGACGGGGCCGAGGCCGGTCTGGCCATGCCGACGCAGCCACGCAACGGGGACGGATGGGCCAGCGGCGCGGTCGGGGGAGCGCCGCTCGGCGTGGTCCGGGTGGTCGACCTCGAGGCGACCGTGTCCACGTCCTACGACGACTGGACCGCGGCGCTGGCGACCGAGGTCGCCGCTGGCCCTCGACAGATGCGCGACGGTCAGGTCGAGGAGCAGTTCCACATCGCGGGGGTGGGATTGGTGCGCACCCTTGGCGACGACGGAACTGAACTCGACCTGACCGCCTTCAACGCGGGCTGATCAGTTCGGCCGATCAGTTCGGCCGATCAGTTCGGCCGATCAGTTCGGCCGATCAGTTCGGCTGGTCGGGATTCACCGGGGGTCGGATCTGGGTCCGCGGCCCGTCCTCGAGCGGCGGTTGGTGCTGACCCCACTGGTTCGGGTCTTGGGCCGGTGGCTGCTGCGGGTGACCCCACTGGTTCGGGTCCTGGGCCGGTTGTTCGGGCGCACCCCAGGGCTGCTGGCCGGCGTTCGGCGCCGGCTGGCCCCAGGGCTGCTGGCCGGGGTCGGCCACCGGCTGGCCCCAGGGCTGGTTGAGTTGGTGGCCCTGCGGGGCGTTCGGGTTCCAGCCGCCGGCGAACCCGGTGGCCGCAGCAGATCCGCTACCGAAGTTCAGGCCGGAGCCCGGCACAGCATGGCCGTCGCTGCCGAAGATGAGCGCATAGGTGGAGCCGGCGATCGCCGCGCCGATCAATGGGGCCACGATGAAGAGCCAGAGTTGCATGATCGCGTCGGACCCGGCGAAGAGCGCTGGGGCGATGGAGCGAGCGGGGTTGACCGAGGTGCCGGTCAGCGGGATCAGGACCAGGTGGATGCCGGTCAGGGCGAGGCCGATCGCTGCGGGAGCCGCAGCCGCGCTGGGGTTGCGCTTGTCGGTCGCGGCGAGGATCACGTAGAGGAAGACGGCGGTGGCCACGATCTCCACGATCAGGGCCGCCCAGAGCGCGTAGTCGGCGTTGGGGTTCTGGTCGCCGAAGTAGTTCTGCCCCATGCCGTCACTGCCCGCGTCGAACCCGTCGAAGCCGTGCATGACGCCGAAGACGACCGTGGCTGCGACGACTGCGCCGACGAGTTGGGCCGCGGCGTACATCCCGGCCTGGACCCAGGAAAGTCGGCCGGCGATGGCTGCACCCACCGAGACCGCGGGGTTGAAGTGGCCACCGGAGATGTGGCCGACGGCGTAGACCATCACCAGCACGGAGATGCCGAAGGCGAGGGCGATCGCCACCAGGTTCTGGCCGCCGGTCGTGACGGCGGCGCCGACGCCGAAGAAGACCAGGACGAAGGTGCCCAGCACCTCGGCTCCGAGTTTCTGGCTGAGAGCGGGTTCTGTTTCAGACATCCGAGAGACCTTTCGGGGACCGGGTGGAGGTTCGACATCCGAACTCTAGACCGCCTGAGCTCCGGGTGCGACGCTTGTCACGATGCCGCGTCAGGTATCTTGATATCAAGCAATCCAAGGGCACCGACCGTTCAGGAGTCGCCAGAACCATGGCCAAGATCATCTACACCCACACCGACGAGGCGCCCATGCTGGCGACTCACTCGTTCCTTCCGGTCATCGAGGCCTACGCGTCCACCGCGGGCGTCGAGCTCGAGACGCGTGACATCTCTCTGTCCGGGCGGATCATCGCCAGCTTCGCCGACCGCCTCCCCGCCGAGCAGCGCATCGACGACGCTCTCGCCGAGCTGGGTGAGCTCGCACAGCAGCCTGAGGCCAACATCATCAAGCTGCCCAACATCAGCGCCTCGATCCCGCAGCTCAAGGCGGCCGTGGCCGAGCTCCAGGGCCAGGGGTTTGACCTCCCGGACTACCCGGACGACCCGAAGACCGACGACCAGTTGGACGCGCGCGCCCGCTACGACAAGGTGAAGGGCTCCGCGGTGAATCCGGTCCTGCGCGAGGGAAACTCCGACCGTCGCGCGCCGGAGTCGGTCAAGGCCTACGCCCGCAAGAATCCTCACTCGATGGGCGCCTGGAGCGCCGACTCGAAGACCAACGTCGCCACCATGGGCGAAGACGACTTCCGCGACAACGAGCAGTCTGTGATCCTCGACAAGGACGACACACTGCGCATCGAGCACGTGACTGCTGACGGGTCCACCACCGTCCTGAAGGAGTCGCTCCCGGTCCTCGCGGGCGAGGTCGTCGACGGCACGTTCCTTTCCGTCGCGAAGCTCCGCGGGTTCCTCGCCGCGCAGATCGAGCGCGCCAAGGCCGACGACGTCCTCTTCTCCGTGCACCTCAAGGCCACGATGATGAAGGTCTCCGACCCCATCATCTTCGGCCACGTGGTGAAGGCGTTCTTCCCGGCTCTCTTCGATGCGCACGGCGACGCGCTGGCCGCCGCCGGCCTCTCCGCCAACGACGGCCTCGGTGCGCTGCTCAAGGGCGCCGAGTCGTTGCCCGAGGGCGAGGCCATCAAGGCAGCTGTTCAGAAGGGCCTGGCGGAAGGCCCTCGCCTGGCGATGGTCGACTCCGACAACGGAATCACCAACCTGCACGTGCCCAGCGACATCATCGTCGACGCATCCATGCCCGCGATGATTCGCACCTCCGGCCAGATGTGGGGCCCGGAGGGCGGTCAGGACGACGCACTCGCGGTGATCCCGGACTCGTCGTACGCCGGCATCTACCAGGCCGTGATCGACGACTGCCGTGCGAACGGCGCCTACGACCCGACCACGATGGGGTCGGTCCCCAACGTCGGACTGATGGCCCAGAAGGCCGAAGAGTACGGGTCCCACGACAAGACCTTCGAGGCGCCGGCCGCCGGCACCGTCCGCGTCGTCAACTCCACGGGGGAGACCCTGATGGAGCACACCGTCGCCGAAGGTGACATCTGGCGCGCCTGCCAGACCAAGGACGTCCCGATCCGTGACTGGGTGAAGCTCGCCGTCACCCGCGCTCGCGCGACCGGTGCCCCGACGGTCTTCTGGCTCGACGAGACCCGTGCCCACGACCGCAACCTGATCGAGAAGGTCAAGGCGTACCTGCCGGAGAATGACGCCCGGCTCGACGGGGGCGACGTAGCGCTCTCGATCATGTCCCCGGCCGATGCCTGCACCTACTCGGTCGAGCGCATCCGCAAGGGTGAAGACACCATCTCGGTGACCGGCAACGTGCTACGCGACTACAACACCGACCTGTTCCCGATCCTCGAGCTCGGTACGTCGGCCAAGATGCTTTCGATCGTCCCGCTGATCAACGGCGGTGGCCTCTTCGAGACCGGTGCCGGCGGGTCCGCCCCCAAGCACGTGCAGCAGTTGGTCAAGGAGAACTACCTCCGCTGGGACAGCCTCGGTGAGTTCCTCGCCCTGGCCGTCAGCCTCGAGCACTTTGCCGATGTCAACGACAACGCCCGTGCCCGGGTGCTCGGCCAGGCACTGGACCGCGCCACTGCCACGTTCCTGCTCGAGAACAAGTCCCCGTCCCGCAAGATCGGTTCGATCGACAACCGCGGATCGCACTTCTATCTCGCGCTCTACTGGGCCGAGGAGTTGGCCGAACAGACCGAGGACTCCGATCTGGCCGCCGCGTTCGCGGACATCGCCCGGACGTTGCGCTCCAGCGAGGACGCGATCAACGGCGAACTGATCGGGGTGCAGGGCCACCCGGCCGACATCGGCGGCTACTACCGCCCCGACGAGGTCAAGGCCGACGCGGTGATGCGGCCCTCGACCACACTCAACGGCATCCTTGCCGACCTGGTCGCCGCGGACGTCTGAGTCTCGAGTCGGCGCGAACTGACACCTGAGAGCGCCGAGTCGGGCTCTTGTGATGTTTGTGTGGGTGGTCTTGCGTGGCGTGAACGAGCGCACG
>JAKDNC010000364.1 GCA_030452025.1 Nocardioides sp.
TAGCCCGGGGTCGGCACCAGGGTGGTGATCACGATCGCCTGCACTGCCGCCTGTGTGACGAACAGGGGCCCTCCGTCGAGCAGGAACGCTGCGGACATCGCCAGGGCGACGATCAGGGTCAGCTGCCACCACCCGGTGCCGATCCCGATCACCAGGAGGTCGGCGACCGCCACCCCGATCGCCACCCCGATCATCACCTCGACGACCCGCCGCAGGCGTTGGCCGTAGGAGGTGCCGAGACAGACGACCGCGGCGATCGGCGCGAAGAACGGCATGGGGTGACCGAGCAGGTCCTTGGCCAGGAACCATGCGATTCCCGCCGAGATCGCGCACTGCCCCACCGCCCACGACTTCCCGCGAAGTCGCTGGAACCTCACGGACATCGAGGTCCGTCCGCGATGCCAGATTCGATCGAGGGTGTGCGACTCCACGCACCGATGGTCTCAGATCGACTCTGATCAGGTGGCCATGCTCACCGACCACGCGTAGCGAAGTGACCGCTTCAGCTTTCCGAGTTCGCGATACCAGACCCGGGCCTCGGTCCGACACCGCACAACCTTGATGCGATCGTCGTAGGCTCCGCACTCGGCGAACGCCTCCGACCCGGTCGGCGGGAACAGGGTGCTGCCGTCGTAGTGGTGGATCGTGAAGCCGTTCGCCTTGTTGCCCTCGACCGCGACGATGGTCTTGGGGGGCGGGGTCCAGCGTTGGTGGGTGTCGGCTTGCGAGGACGTGACGCTCAGGCCGGCGACAAGTGCGGCCACCAGTGCGATCATCAAGGAGATGGTTCCGAGCATTCGTTTCATGGCGCCCCCGCGGGGTCGGTGGCCGGCATGTTCCGACCGTTCGAGAATGACGCTATGCAGTCACGGCTGCGGGCGCGCCGTACCCGAGCACGCCTGTGGAGAAGGCCAGCCACCGACGCAGTTGTGGACGGAAGGAGGGCCCGACGAATGCACGTTCACGCCGGCTCAGCGGGCGAGGGTCACCGAGATCGTGATGTTCTCGCAGGTGTCGGCCAGGTCCTGCATCGCGGTCTTCTCCGCGGAGTCGACGTGCAGACCCCAACGGTGCTTGACCGCCACGAACTGGCGGAGGTACTGGCACTGGGCGTACTCCGGCAACCACTCGGCAATGTCCTGGTCGCTCTTCTGTTGGTTGACGTTGTCGGTGACCCCGACCAGCGTGCGGTAGTCCCCGAGGTCGTTGGCGTAGGCCTCGCGGGTCGCCGCGGACCAGGTGCTTGCGCCGGAGTCCCAGGTTTCGGCAAGCGGGACCATGTGGTCGATGTCGATGTCGGAGGTGTCGGTCCACGAGACCCGGTCGTAGAAGCTGAACCAGCGGCCACCGCTGAGTGAGCAGCTCCCGCTCTTGGTGGGTGGTTCGTCGGCCTCTTCGAGGAGCACCTCGTCGCGGGTGTCGCAACCGTCACCGTCTTCGTCAATCCAGTGCTTGAACTTGTCGCGCTCATAACCGCTCCTGCTCTCGGTCGCGACCGGCAGGTCCGAGATCGCGGTGTCGAGTGGAGCCGAGTAGTCGTCGGCCAGAGCCGCCACCGGCACGCCGGTCAGCATCACCACCGCGGCGACGAGAATCGAGGCGAGGGACGAGAAGCGGGCAAGGCACGTGCGCAGCATGAGAACTCCCGAGAAGAAGACTGGTGTCCCAGACAGCGTGCACCCGATTGTCGCCCAAGTGAACCCCTCGCCACCCCTCGACAACGGCAGGCGACCACGCGAGGATCGGGCAGGACCCCGGAGGACGTGAACAGTGGCCATCCCCCTCGACCCGACAGCGACCGCCTTCCTGATGGCGGAGAACCGCAACATGCCCATGCACGTGGGCGGCCTGCAGCTGTTCGAGAAGCCCGAGGGCGCCGGGGCAAACTACATCGCCGACCTCTACGAGCAGATGCGCAACGTCGAGCAGGTCGCCCCCCTCTTCCTGCGCCACCCGAAGCGCTCGGTCACCACAGCCGGCCAGTTCGTGTGGGTCGAGGACGAGCTCTTCGACATCGACCACCACGTCCGACACAGCGCGCTCCCCCACCCCGGCCGGGTCCGCGAGCTGCTCGACCTCTGCTCACGCCTTCACGGCACCCGACTGGCCCGGGAACGGCCGCTGTGGGAGTCCCACATCATCGAGGGGCTCGCCGACGGCCGGGTCGCGCTCTACACCAAGGTCCACCACGGGCTCATCGACGGCGTCTCCGCGATGCGGCTGCTGCAGAACGTGCTGAGCAGCGATCCCGACGAGCGCGAAATGGTCGCACCCTGGGGCGCTCGGCCACCGTCCGCGAGCAAGGCCGTGCAGTCCCGGACGGAGGCGGACCACAACCTGGCCGCCGTACCCCTCCAGGCGATGCGGACAGCGCTGGGCATGAGCGCCGAGGCCGCCGGGATGCCCGGAGCCCTGGTCAGGACGCTCTCCCGTGGGGTGCGCAACGAGACCTCCGCGCTCTCGCTGCACGCGCCGCGCACCCAGTTCAACCAGTCGATCACCGGTTCGCGCCGGTTCGCAGCGCAGGACTGGGAGATCGCGCGGATGCGGGCGATCGGCAAGGCCAGCGGTGCCACCATCAACGACGTGGTGCTGGCCATGTGCAGCGGCGCGATACGCGCCTACCTCCTCGAGCGCAACGCCCTCCCTGATGCCCCGCTGGTGGCGATGGTCCCGGTCGGCCTCAACACGAAGCAGGCGCAGACGGCCCCGGCCGACGGCGGGAACGCGGTCGGCGCGGTGATGGTCCGGCTCGGCACCGACCTCGTGGACCCGGCCCAGCGGCTGCGCAGCGTCCACGACTCGATGGTCTCCGGCAAACGCGCGCTCTCGGAGATGACGCCGATGCAGATCCTCGCGATGTCAGCGATCGGCCTGGCCCCGGCGATGCTCACGCCGATGCTGCGGATGCAGGGCATCGTTCGGCCACCCTTCAACGTCGTCATCTCCAACGTGCCGGGGCCGCGGGCCACGCGGTTCTACAACGGCGCGAAGCTTGTCGGGATGTATCCACTCTCCATCCCGATCCACGGGATGGCGCTCAACATCACCTGCACGTCCTACGACGGTCGGATGGGGTTCGGCCTCACCGGATGCCGACGCACCATCCCCCACCTCCAGCGTCTGCTGGTCCACCTCGAGGACGAGCTGGTCGCCCTCGAGCGGGCCACCGGCGTCCGGGCCACCTGATCCGGAGCTAGCGGATCGCCTCGCGCATCCCCTCGTACGTCGCACCGTCGGCCAGCAGGCTGACGTGGCCCACACAGCCGGTCTTGTGGTTGGTCGCACCGTCGAGCCGGACCGATCGGTCGGGGTTGATGACCTCGTCGCACGGCGACCAGAACGTCGTGTAGTCCACCGCGCCAGGGGTCTCGTCCCCGGCGTTGAGGTCGGTCAGGAACGCGGAGCCGGGCCGCATGTCCTTGCACGAACGGTCGAAGCAGGCGTAGGCGATCGAGGTGCCGTGGTTGGGGCCACCGATGCTCACCCAGTCGTCCACCTTGTCCACCCCGCCGAGATTCTTGATGTAGTAGCGCGAACCCAGGCCGCCCATCGAATGGGTGACCAGGTCGACCTTGTCGGCACCGGTCTCCTCGAGGACCTGATCGACGTAGGTGGCCAGCTGCCGCGCGGTGCGCACATTGTCCTGGGTGTGGTCGTAGTCCCAGCCGTAGACGTCAGCGAAGCCGTCCCGGGCCAGCCGGTTCTCGTAGTAGGTCCAGTTCCACGAGTCGCCGAGCCAGCCGTGGATCAGGATCACCGGGTTGTCGTCGGTGTTCAAGGACGAGTTGGAGACGTTCGGACCTTCCGACCCCTCACCCACCGACCCCTCGTCGGCCTGGGCCGGAATGGTGGCGAGCACCACCGCGACGCAGGCCAGGACAGCGGCGATGGACGACAGGATGCTGAGCAGAATTCGGCGCACGAGGGCCCTCCCGAGAAAAGTGTTGACCGGTCGAACCTATTGTGGCCTGCGACACATTGGCAAGTGGTGATGCACCTCGAGGCCACCGCCGAAGAGGTCGACCACGCGCCGGAGTCGGGCCTCGGTGATCGCACTCACCGTCCTCAGCCCGGCCGCGGCCGCGTTGGACCCGGCCCTGGTCACCTCCGGAGAGTTCACCGAGATGCTGCGTCGGGACCCACCGTCGGCGGCATTGGCCAGGGCGGTGGCGTGGCCCGTCGTACCGCTGCCGGCGAAGAAGTCGAGCACCACCGCGTCGTCGGGGAAACAGTCGAGGATCCGTCCGATCAGGCCGGT
>JAKDNC010000365.1 GCA_030452025.1 Nocardioides sp.
CGCTACCGGTCTTGTAGGAGCCGTACCAGACATCGCCTGCCTTAGTCACGCCGTGCCCCTTCGACAAGGTCGCCGCAGACGCCGACGACATGGGGACAAGGAGGGCAGTCAGCACGATGGCGAACACGAACGCCCAACCCCGCCACCATCTGTGGTGAGGCTGTCGGCCCGCTAGCGGTGCGGGGATCACTTCTCGGAGGTTGAGGCGGGTCATCGGCGGAACTCCATTCCACGAGGGACACTGGCGACACCGGGTGATGCCGCTCCCACACAGGGGCGCAAATGACCCATCTGGCGATCACCGAAGGGTCCGCACTGTGGGCCTTGCGGGGCGGCCGGGGATCGGCGCGACCGCGACGGGAGGTACGGATGGCTTCACGAATCCGCGGGCTATGGCATAAACTGCCAATGAGAGTTTCGGGTTGCCCGCGCGGGGAGGACATGGCTATGCCGACACGCAACGTCGTCTTGAGTGACCATCAGCATGAGCTGGTCGAGGAGTTGGTGCGTTCGGGCCGCTACCAGAACGCGAGTGAAGTGCTGCGCGACGGGCTGCGACTGGTCGAGCAACACGCACGGGAGGATGCAGCCAAGCTGCAGGCGCTTCGTGCCGCTGCCGAGCAGGGCTGGGCTGATGCGGCTAGTGGTCGCTATGACGATGTGGCCCAAGCCGGGATCAGTGACTTCATCGGTCAACTGGGACTGAGAGCTGCCGCCAGGGTGCATCCTGACGGATGAGGCAGGTTCGACTGACTCAGTCGGCGCAGGCCGACATCGTTGATATCTTGGCGTGGTCGCATGAACAGTTCGGCGCAGAGGCCAGACTGCGGTATGAGGCACTCATTGCTGGCGCCTTGCGGGATGTCGCGGATCGCGCCCGCGGTCGAGACGGCACGCCTCGACCGGAACTCGGCGAGGGTGTCTATTCCTGGCATCTACGCCGCAGCCGCGACCGCAGCACGGCAGGTACTGTGCATCGGCCTCGACATGTCCTGATTTATCGACACGATCACGAAATCGTGGTGATTGGTCGCGTGCTCCACGACGCCATGGAACTTCACCGGCATCTTGAACCGGACTCTCCGTGGGAGTAGTCGACTACAACCAGGCGGCGCGCTCAGGGCGCGCTTCACCGCCGAGGTTCCCGTTGCGGAGTCGACTTCTGGCCGGGTGGACGGCGGTCGGCGTGATGACGTCCGGGACTCGTCCAGGCCTCGACGACCTCGAAGGGTGGTGTGTGAGTGAGCGTGTCGCGGAGCTGGGACCGGGCCTCGGTGGAGAAATCCGGCGTCGGTTCACCAACGACGGGCTTGTACTCGGCGAGAGCGGTCAGCACTCGGATGGCGAAACCCTCTGGAGTGAGACGACCGTAGAGTGGCCCATCGATCGCCCCGCGTCGCATCACCCGCAGCTCGGTGGAGTCGCGCAATATTTCGCGGCGGACAGCGGCCGCCCAGGTGCCCAAGGTGCTCTCGGTGGCCGAGAGCAGGTCCATCGCTTCGAGATCACTAAGCGCGTCGACCTGGCCATTCTTGACGCCAACGCTGATCTCTTGCTGTTGGCCGCGCAGGAGGGGGTGGATGTGTGGAGTCCTCGTGTCGTGCAGGCCTCGGGTCGCATACAGGGCGTCGTCCAGCAGGGCATGAAGCTGTCCGGCGCGCGGCAACTCAGCTTGCAGTTCGGCGCTGGCGGCGATCCGGTCGTGGAGCCGCGCGACGACGTTGCCCTGGTTGTGTGCAACGGCGAGTGCGCTGGATGCGGAGAGCCGGTGCGGTGCCTGTAGGTTGCGGTGCGCCATGGGCTGCAGGAACGACTCGAGCGACCGCTGTGCGGGTGCCAGGTCCTGGGGGACGCGTACCAGGTGGACTGGCCGGTCGAACTCGGTCGGCCTGATGGGCGCAGTCACAGCACCGTCGACAAGGTGATGGTTGGCGACCCAGTGAGCGAATCTCTCGACCGATGCAGCAACGAGCCTGGCTGTGGCGATGTCGCTGGGGTGTCCCGGGCCAACGTTCGTGTGGCTGTTGAGTGCATCGGCGGTTCGCAGTCGCTGATCGAGTACCGCTATCGCTTCGACGATTTGTGCGGTGTCGGAGGCCAGCGCCGCGTGTGCCGCCGAGGTCGTGCGCCAGGGCTCAGGTTCGGCCGTGTTGAGTACATGGTTGGCCACGAGTATTCCGTTTGCGGTGGTGGTCCAGCGCTTCGACACCGGATCTGTGGGGTCGTTCGGTGCATCGCCGGGCGCCAGGCGGTCGTCGGGATCCATGCGTGGGAACTGCTCGACCAGGTAGCCCAGTTCGATGATTGGTTCGCGGAGAAGGGCATCGAATTTGACCGACGTGCTCGCCGCTGGGTCGGTGTTCTTGACGTGGACGCGGAACTGGTTCCAGAGCCGGTCGCGCAGTGCTCCGATCACGACGTCGCGACTGGTCAGAACCACCGGTCGCAGGCGGGGATCGTCCGGGAGGGCTGGGCCTCGGACTAGATCTGCCAACGCGGCGGCGATGCGCTCGGCTTGCTCGCCATACGGGGTCGTGATCATCCGCTTCCCCTGGCTTTCGCGACGAGCTCGCGAACGCGGGTCAGGCGTAGTACCGCTGGAAGTCCGCTGACGTCGCCGAGCATCCGGGCGAGGAGTTCCTCCAGTCGGTTGAATCCGTCCGCGGCATCAGTGAGTGGTGGTGGTGACGTGATGACATGGGGTGTGTGCAGTCCGGAGTCGGTGAGTTCGGTGAATGCCTCGGACAGGCACCGGCGTGCGGGCCGACAGATTCCGTAGTCGCCGCCGGCGGTGGCGAGCTCCTCCAGGAGGGCGTAGGTCGCGGCGAAGTTGCGGTGCTGTGAATGCGATGGGCTGACCATGGTGTGAGTCTCCTGGTGGGTGTGGCGGAACAAGGTCATGGAACGAACCTTTCTCCGCCGCGATCTTCCGCGGGCTGTGTTGACGCCAGCCTGTGGATAAGCACCCTGTCCGCGCACCCTGGGGATAACCACCAACTTCTGGGGTTCAACACACACCCCGCAGGCCACGTCGATGCTGCTGTGCCTCGTCCGCAGCGTGTTCGTAGTCGGCGGCCCGGGTCACACCGTTCGGTCCACGGTAGGGACGTGCCGCTGCGGCAAGGAGCAGCTGCTGCGTGATGTCACGGCCGTCGTGGTTGAGGTAGCGGAGCAGTCGCCCGTGGCGATCTCGGTCGGCTTGGGTGGCGGCGCCAACGAGCACGATGATGCTTCCCACGGGCAACGATTGGGTCAGGGCCGCCACGGCGGTCACGCTGAGCACAGCGACAGCTGCCGCCGCCATGGCCAGCACCGTCAGGCCTGTATGGGTCATCGCGGGCTCCGGCGGGCGGGAGCTGATCGGTGGGTCCGTGAATTTTGTCATGGAGTTTGCCTGTCTGGTTTCAACGCCCTGGCCCAGCTGAGCCGCGTGGGGTGGACGCGGCGGGCGACCACCGCTGTTGTTCCTGCGGGCTTTGGCGTGCATGGTCGGCGAGGTCGCCGGCGACGCGGCCTGTTTGGCGTGAGCTAGCGCTGGCCCGGTCGAGCACGGTCTCGGCCAGCTGGGCGTCTTCGTCAGCGCGGTGTAGGTACTGGCCCGCAGAACGGAGGCTGGCTCCGACCTGACGTGGATCAACGGTGGCAGGTCCGGCCAGTGCCGCCAGGGTCAGGCCCTGGCTGGCGGTGCGTGCGGAGGCGATGTTGTGCGAGAGTGCTCGGCTCATCGGACGGGCCACGTCGACCATGTCGCTGACTACCGCGAGGCGGGGTGCCAGCTGTGCCAGTGTCTGCGCCGATTGGGGGTTGATGGCGCCGCCGAGTTCGTCGATGAGGCGACCGGCGCGCTCGAGTGCGGCAGTGGCCTGCTCAAGGTGTTCGCGCAGTTCGACACTGATCTCGCCGATGGTGGTGCACCTGTTTGTCAGCCTGTTCAGCTGGTCGGCGACGGCCTCCAGATGACGCCCATCTGGATCGGACTCGGCTGTGTCGGCCTGGGCCGCTTCGGTCTCTGCTTCGTCGAGCACTCTCATCGCGGACCTGGTGAGTTCCCGGAGGTCCTCGACTGACTCGCGGGCACGCCGCACCGACTGCTCGGCAGCAAAGACGCAGTCCGTCAGATCGAGAAGGCGCTCTGCGATCACGGCCGCCCGCCTCGCTCAACACGCTCAAGGGTCGACAGGCCAACGCCGGGAAGGACGTGGCAGAGCTCGTCGAGCGTGCCCAGCGCCTGCCCCAAGTGCCGGCGCACCTCCTCGACC
>JAKDNC010000366.1 GCA_030452025.1 Nocardioides sp.
ATGCACGGAACGCCGGGGGCAAGGGGCCGCGAAACGGTCAGGCCTCGAGCCGGGCCACGAGGCCGGCCGGGCACTCCTCGACGGTGATCGCGAACTGTCGGTGGTCGCGCCACTCTCCGTCGATGTGCAGGAACTTCGGTGCGTAGCCGACCTGGTTGATGCCGAGTTTCTCCACGACCCGCAACGAGTTCGTGTTCTCAGGACGGATCGAGATCTCGACCCGGTGCAGCCCGGCGACGAAGAAGCAGTAGTCGATCGTCATCGCCACCGCCAGCGGGATCGCCCCACGGCCCGCGAACTTCTGATCGATCCAGTAGCCGACCGAAGCGAACTGTCCCGACCCGCGCACCATGTTGCTCACCGTCACCTGGCCGGCGAACTGACCGTCCACGACCACCGCGAACGGCATCGACTGGTCGACCTTCGCCAGCTTCGAGAGTCGGCGCACCATCCCGCGGAACGTCGCCGGCCGGCCACCGGCACCTGGCGGAACAGTCGCGTCCCAGGCCTTGAGCCAGTCCAAGTTGCGCGCCCGCGCCTCGCGCCAGGCGACGCCGTCCCCATAGGAGATGGGGCGCAACGTCACACCACCGTGGGTGAGGGTGACGGGCCAGTGGCTCAATGGTCGCTCCCGATGATCTGTTCGACGGCGTGCTGCACGATCGGTTCGAGCACGGCCAATCCATCCTTCACTCCCCCGCGCGATCCGGGAAGGTTCACCACCAGCGCGTCGCCGGCGACTCCAGCGATTCCTCGCGACAACATCGCCGACACGATCCCCTGGGACACCCCGTAGGCACGGATCGACTCGGCGATCCCGGGCACCTCCCGGTCCAGCAACGGCCGGGTGGCCTCGGGGGTTCGATCGGTCGGGGTGAGACCCGTCCCGCCAGTGGTCAACACCAGTCTGGCGCCGCCGGCCAGGGCCGACGCAATCGCGTCACGCACCGGATCCCCATCAGGCACGACGGCTGGGTCGGAGACCGAGAACCCCCATGAAACCAGGGCTTCGAGGATCAGCGGGCCGGTCGTGTCGTCGTACACCCCGGCTGCAGCGCGGTTGGACGCGACGACAACGGCGGCCTTCACCGGGTCCACTCCCCCGACTTCCCACCGGACTTGGCCTCGATGCGTACGTCGGTGATCACCGCGCCCTTGTCGACCGCCTTGACCATGTCCACGACGGTGAGCGCGGCGACCGACACTGCGGTCAGTGCCTCCATCTCGACGCCGGTGCGGTCGGTGGTGCGCACGGTTGCCGAGATCCCGACAGCGTCCTCATGCAGCTCGAGGTCGACGGTCACGCCCGAGATCGCCAGCGGATGGCAGAGCGGAATCAGTGACGGCGTCTGCTTCGCCCCCATGATCCCGGCGATGCGGGCCGCCCCCAGCGCGTCACCCTTGGGTACGCCGTCTCCGCGCAGCAGCTCGATCACCTTCGCCGAGACCAGCACGCGTCCGGACGCAGTGGCGGTGCGTGAGGTGACCGCCTTCTCCGACACGTCGACCATCCGGGCGGCTCCGGTCTCGTCGACGTGGGTCAGCCGCTCTCCCATCAGCGGGCCCCCATCAGAACGCCCACATCAGAACGCCTCGTCGAAGATCATGACCTGCACCGAGTCGCCGGACTTCAACGTGGTCACGTCGTCGGGCACGACGATCAGGCAGTTGGACTCGGCCAGGTCCCCGATCAGGTGTGAGCCGTGGCCGCCCACTGGCGTGACGACCGATGCGTCGTAGTCGGCGCGCACGAACTGCCGCTTCCCCTCCGGCGAGGTGATCGAGTGGGTGAGGCGGGCCGTCCGCGTCTTGCGCTGGAAGGGCTTGTGGCCCTGCATCTTGCGCATCGCCGGCAGCACGAACATCTGGAAGGAGACGTAGGCCGAGACCGGGTTGCCCGGGAGAGTGAACAGCGGGATCTCGTCCTCGCCGACCAGCCCGAAGCCCTGCGGTTTGCCCGGCTGCATCTTCACCGGGCCGAACCACATCGATCCGAGGCCGGAGAGAGCCTCCTTGACCACGTCGTAGTCACCTTGGCTCACCCCGCCGCTGGTCACCACGATGTCGGCACGGACCAGTTGGTCGTGGAGCGCCTCGGTGAAGGTCGTCGGGTCATCACCGACCGGGGACACCCGGTAGGCGATGCCGCCAGCAGCACGAACCGCAGCGGCCAGCATCCACGAGTTCGCGTCGTAGATGGAGTCACGGCCCAGCGCCACCCCCGGGTCGCGGAGCTCGGAGCCGGTGGACATGATCACCACGCGCGGCCGCGGACGGGCGGGTACGCCGGAGTGGCCCACCGCCGCGAGCAGGCCGATGTGGCGTGGGTCGAGCACTGTGCCGGCCGAGACCAGCACCTCGCCCTTCTCGATGTCCTCACCGGCGCGACGGATGTTGGTGCCGGTCGGGGCGGACCGGTCGATCCGAACGTGGGCGACGCCGCGATCGGTCCACTCGTAGGGAATCACCACGTCGGCGCCCTGCGGCACCGGCGCACCGGTCATGATCTTGACCGCCGTGCCGGGAGACAGCGCGACGATCCGCGCCTGCCCGGCCCCGATCTCGCCCACCACCGGCAGGTGGATCGGGTGCTCCTCGCTGGCCTCGGCCACGTCGTGGAACAGCACGGCGTACCCGTCCATTGCGGAGTTGTCGAAGACTGGCAACGGCATCGGCGCGACGACGTCCTCGGCCACCGGCAGACCGCTGGCCTCCACGAGGGTCTGCTCATAGACCCCCAGCGGCTCGATGGCACCGAGGACCCGGTCGAGGTGTTCGTCGACGGAGACCGGATCAGCCACCGAGCACCGTCCCTTCATCGACGCGCTGGGCGCCCTTCCGCTTCTCCAGGGCCACCTCGCCCTCGACCCGGACGCCGCGTTCGAAGGTCCAGTCCCCCTCGATCGTGAACGAGTCCGCCGAGCGCAGCGACGGCGCACCCTCGGGGAACCGTTTGTCGAACTCACCGACGAGCTTGTAGATCTTCGGGTCGAGGCAGATGTAGGGGATCCGCTCCCCCGCCTGCTCGAGGACGAAGTCGGAGCCGATGTCGTAGACGTCCGAACGGAGCGCCAGCAGGTCGTCGGTGGTCTTGACCGGGACGAAGCGGTCCCTGCCCACCTCGATGGTCCGGGCGGCCTCGAAGACCTCGATCGCCGCACCCATGGCGGTCTCGATCTGGATCACCTTGGGCGACGACGCGTCGCCTGGGTCGACGTTCTTCTCGTTGCGGATCAGGGGGAGTCCCAGCACGCCCTTGCGGACCGTCAGCGTCTCCTTCATCGCGAGCAGATCGAACCAGAGGTTGTTGGTGCTGGCGAACCTGTGCCGCCCGAGGTCGGCCAGCGCCACATTGTCCGAGTCCGGCGTCTGCGCGGTCTCGCGCAGGATGATCCGGCCGTCGGACTTGCGGAGCGCGAAGTGACCGCCCTTCTTGTCCGAGGCGGTACGCCGGACAGCCTCGATCGCGAACGGGGCGCCGGAGCTGGCGAACCAACCGGCCACGCGGGCGTCGGGGACCGCGCCGAGATTGTCGGAGTTGGAGACGAAGACCTGCGTGTAGCCGGCCTCGATCAGCTGGTCCAGGAGACCGCTGCCGAGGAGCGCCGTGTAGATGTCACCGTGTCCGGGCGGACACCACTCGAGGGTCGGGTCGTGGGGCCAGGCGACCGGGGACAGGTCGGAGGCGAGGAGCTTCGGTTCCTTGTTCTGAAGGAACTCCAGCGGCAGGCCCTGGACCTGCAGGTTGTCATAGCGGGCCAGCGCGGCCATCGTGTCCTCGGACGTGCGGAAACTGTTCATGAAGATCAGCGGCAGCGTCGCGTCGTAGCGCTTCCGCAGGTCGAGGACCTGCCGGCTGATGATGTCGAGGAACGACAGGCCGCGGCGCACACAGAGGAGCGACTTGGCCCGGTCCATGCCCATCGAGGTCCCGAGCCCACCGTTGAGCTTGATCACCGCCGTCGACCTGACCGCCGCGGAGGCCACGTCGTCGGCCACCTCGACGTCGGCCAGGGCCGGCATGTCGAGGGGCTCGATGGTGCTCTCGGGGATCATCCCTGTCTCACCCGCCTCGAGGAGACGGAAGTAGTGTGCAAAGACGTCTTGTGCGCCCTGCTCGACTCCGGCGCCAGCCATCTTGTCGAGCGCTCGTTTCAATGCCTCGCTGCCCATGTGGCCAGCCTAGGCCGGAAGTTCAGGAAGGCCGAACCCGCCCGGGCCGGTGACTAGTCTGTGTCTCATGCCCAGTCCCACCGCG
>JAKDNC010000367.1 GCA_030452025.1 Nocardioides sp.
GCCCACTCCAATGAGCGGCCCCAACCCCACGTGTCGTCCACGCCGACCATCGGCTTCTTGAAGGACGCGTAGACGTTGTAGAGGAACGGCAGTGTCGACGCACCGAGCAGGAACGCCCCGATGGTGGAGATCTGGTTCAGCGTGGTGAACCCGTCATCGGGCAGGTAGTCGGCGTACCGACGCGGCATGCCCTCGACGCCGAGCCAGTGCTGGATGAGGAACGTCATGTGGAAACCGATGAACAGCAGCCAGAAGTGCAACTTGCCCAGGCGCTCGTCGAGCATCCGGCCGGTCATCTTCGGCCACCAGAAGTAGAACCCGGCGAACATCGCGAAGACCACGGTCCCGAAGACCACGTAGTGGAAGTGGGCCACCACGAAGTAGGAGTCCGAGACGTGGAAGTCCAGCGGCGGGCTGGCCAAGATCACGCCGGTGAGGCCACCGAAGAGGAAGGTCGTGAGGAACCCGACAGACCACAGCATCGGCGTGTCGAAGGATATGGATCCACCCCACATTGTCCCGATCCAGTTGAAGAACTTCACCCCCGTCGGGACCGCGATCAGGAATGTCATGCCAGAGAAGAATGGAAGGTTGACCTCACCGGTGACGAACATGTGGTGGGCCCACACGGCGACGGAGAGGATCGCGATGCCGAGCGTGGCACCGACCAGGCCGACGTAGCCGAAGATCGGTTTGCGGCTGAAGACCGGAAGAATCTCGGTCACGATGCCGAAGAATGGCAGCGCGATGATGTAGACCTCCGGGTGCCCGAAGAACCAGAACAGGTGTTGCCAGAGGATGGCGCCGCCGTGTTCAGCATCGAAGATGTGGGCTCCGATCAATCGATCGGCCTCGAGCGAGAGCAACGCGCCACCGAGGATCGGGAACGCCATCAGCACGAGCAGGCTCGTGATCAGCACGTTCCACACGAAGATCGGCATCCGGAACATGGTCATCCCGGGTGCACGCATGCAGATGATCGTGGTGATGAAGTTGACCGCACCGAGAATGGTGCCGATACCGGCCATCCACAACCCCATGACCCACAGGTCACCGCCGATGCCCGGCGAACGGACCTCCGTGGACAGCGGGGTGTAGGCGAACCAGCCGAAGTCGGCGGCACCGGACGGCGTCAGGAAGCCGCTGGCCGCGATCAGGCCGCCCCAGAGGAACAGCCAGTAGCTGAACATGTTCAGGCGCGGGAAGGCGACGTCGGGGGAACCGATCTGGATCGGCATGATCACGTTCGCGAAACCGAAGAACAGCGGTGTCGCGAAGAGCAGCAGCATGATCGTGCCGTGCATCGTGAACAGCTGGTTGTAGGTCTCGTCAGCGACGACCTGGCTGCCCGGGAAGGCGAGCTCGGAACGCATGATCATCGCCATCAGCCCGCCGAGGACGAACCAGGCGAACGAGGTGATGAGGTACATCTTGCCGATCAGCTTGTGATCGGTGGTGGTGAGGATCCCGACGAGGTGCTGCCCGAGGGTCTTGCGACCAACGGCCTCGCTCGTGGGGTGAGCAGCCGTGGCGGTCACTCCTGGCCTCCTTCAGGTTCGTTGGATTCCTCGAGTCCCGCCTGGGTCGAGGCATCGGCCCCACCCAGGAGCGGCTCGGAAGCGTAGTTGCCCTTCGCCTTGAGGTCCTCGAGGTACTGGTCGTACTCGGACTGCGAGACGACCTCCACGTCGAAGAGCATGCGGGAGTGGTAGACGCCGCAGAGCTCGGCGCACTTGCCACGGAAGGTGCCCTCTTCGAGCGGGTTGACCTGGAAGGAGTTGCGGTCCTCGCCGGTCTGGCCGGGGATCACGTCCATCTTCATCAAGAAGCCGGTGATCCAGAACGAGTGGATGACGTCGGGCGAGGAGAGCTTGAACTCGATAGTTTCCCCGACGGGCAGGACCAGCGTCGGGATCTGCGAGGCGGTTCCGGCGGTGTAGACGACCGGGCCCCCCGGATCACCGTCGCCGTAGGAGTGGTTGAACGTCCATGACCACTGCTGCCCCACGACCTCGATGGTCTGGTCCGGGTTGGGGTCGTCCTCGAGGATCTTGTCCTGCGTGATGACGGTCCAGTAGAAGAACACGATCACCATGAAGATCGGCGCGATCGTGTAGAAGATCTCGAGCGGCAGGTTGTACCGCGTCTGCACCGGGATGTCGTCGTCGCTGCGACGGCGGTAGTACCAGGAGATGAAGAAGATGAGGCCCCAGACGATGGCGCCGACGATCAGCGCGGCGATCCAGGCGTACTTCCACAGGTCTGCAATGTAGGCACCTTGCTCGGTGCCCGGCGAGTTGCCCGGCATCGCGAAGTTGCTCACCTGATCCTTGTCATCCTGCGTGCAGGCACCAAGCACCAGGAGGCTCATGCCCAGCATCACGGCCAGTGCCACTCGCCGGGCGCCCTTGGGGAGTTGCAGACCCACGAACAAGCCTCTCTCTAAAACCAAACGGATAGTCGGCACACTATCGGAACCCAAGACTCCCATGAATCACAGGGTGCCGGTACGTTCAACGTGTGACAAGAACCTCGCAGGGCGCCGCAGACAACGGGCCAGCGTACTTCGACGCAGCCTCCTCACTGCCGCTCCACCCGGCTGCCCGGGATGCCCTGACTGCAGCCTTGGACAAGGGGTACGCCGACCCGCGCCGTCTGCACTCCTCGGGTCGCTCGGCGCGGCTCATCCTGGACAACGCCCGCGCCGTGGTTGCCTCGTGTCTCGATGTCCGGCCCGACGAGGTCACCTTCACGCCGAGCGGCACCCATGCCGTCCACCTGGGCGTCCTGGGGCTGCTTGCCGGGCGTGCGCGGGTCTCGGCCACGCTCGCTCGTTCGACTGTCGAACACTCCTCGGTGGTGCATGCCGGTGACTGGCACGCGAGCCGCGGTGGAGAAGTCGTCGAGGTGCCGGTGGACCGGGCGGGCCGCTGCATGAGCGCACCGGATGCCGGAGCAGCGGTGTTCGCCCTGCAGGCGGCCAACCACGAGGTCGGCACGCTCCAGCCGGTCGCCGATCTCGCCTCCGGCAGTGACGTGCCGGTCTTCATGGATGCCTGCGCCGCGACCGGGCACGTTGCGCTGCCGGGAGGGTGGGCCGCAGCCGCGGTGTCCGCGCACAAGTGGGGCGGGCCCGCCGGTGTGGGTGCATTGATCCTCCGCAAGGGTGCACGCTGGCGCAACCCCTTCCCCGGGGACGACCGGATCGACGAACGCTCGATCGGCTTCGAGAACGTCCCCGGCGCGCTGGCCGCGGCCGCCGCACTTCAGGCGGTCACCGCGGGGCGAGAGGAGGTTGCGCAGCGCCAGCGCGTGCTCATCGACCACATCCGGAACACGATCCCCGCCATGGTCCCCGACGTCGAGGTCGTCGGGGATCCCGACGCACGCCTCCCCCACATCGTGACCTTCTCGTGTCTCTACGTCGACGGCGAGGCGCTGGTCACCGAGCTGGACCGGCGTGGCTTCTCTGTCGCGTCCGGGTCGGCGTGCACCGCTTCGACCCTGGCGCCCAGCCACGTCCTTGAAGCGATGGGGGTCCTCACCCACGGGAACGTGCGGCTCTCCTTGGGCCGCGACGCGACCCGCGAGCAGGTGGATGCCTTCCTCGCCGTCCTGCCCGAGGCAGTCGGCCGGATCCGCTCGGATGCCGGACTGTGAGCGCGCCCTTCCCGGCGTCGGACGCGACACTCGAGCTGGACTGCCGCGGGCTGCGTTGCCCGGTGCCGATCATCCGGCTCGGCAAGCGCTACACCGAGGTTGCGGTCGGCGAGCTGATCGCCGTGGTCGCGACCGACGTGGCCGCGCGCGTCGACATACCGGCCTGGTGCCGCATGCGCGGCCAGGAGTACGTCGGCGAGGACGTCGCTGCGGACGGCGTACCGGTGTATCGGGTCCGCCGCCTCAGCTGAGCCGCGTGGCGGCCCCGGATCAGGGACGGATCGTCGTGAGGTGCGCGTCGAAGTCCTTGGCGGCCTCGGCGCCGTAGGTCTGCTCACAGCGCTTGAGGAACGCCGCGCGCGAAAGGACATACTCCTGGGTGCCGACCTGCTCGACGACGTAGACCGCGAGCAGGCAGCCGAGCTCGGCCGCACGCTCGGTCGGCAGGCCCCACGACAGCGCGGCCAGGAATCCAGCGCGGAAGGCGTCGCCGACGCCCGTCGGCTCGACCTTCTCGATCTCGGGGACGGAGGGGACCACGACCGGTTCCTCGCCCTTCTGCTCGATGCGGACGCCCTCGGCGCCCAGCGTGAT
>JAKDNC010000368.1 GCA_030452025.1 Nocardioides sp.
AACCCACGGCTTTCCTCTGCGTACGACGGTCCGCACCATGATCGACGAGTCGCGGCGTCGGATGCGTCGGGAGTCGCCGGTCGAGATCGTCGACGCTCACGCCTGCGGCCCGCCCGGCAGCGACAAGGCCCCCGACCCGGACACCGCCCCGGTCACCGCCCCGCTCGGCGACGACGAGATCGTGAACCTGTGCCTGCCGCAGGTCGCGAAGTGCGCCGAGTACCCGATGTACTCCGTCAAGGGCGTCAGCTGGAGTGTCGCCAACAAGCGCTTCTGCACCGTCCCCGAGAAGGGCCACACCCAGGATCCCGTCCCCTTCGACACCTTCACGCCAGATCCGTCCGACCAGGCGGCGATCCTGCAGCTCTGCGACGCCACCAACCTTCCCCAGAGTGAGTTCGACTTCAGGACCGAACAGATGCTGCCGCCCGAGGGCACCACCCGTGACCTGCGCGGTGGCACCGTGGTGAAGATCGACGCGAGGAAACCGGTGGTCGAGGCCCTCGTCAGGTCGGGTAACAAAATCTTTGAGTGCGCGCTCTCCCCCGCCACCTGGGACGCCGGCATCCGCAACGTCGGGACCGCTTTCCGGTCTGATCGCAAGATCGCCTTCAACGGCAGACCCACCGGCTCCTCGTCCAAGTCCATTGTTCCCGAGGAGGCCGCCTACTACAACGCCGCCAGGACGACGGACCCACGCGCACGCTCGATCGAGGTCGGCGTTGAGGGCGGTCACCGCGAGACCTACCCGGTCACGGACGGTCGCTACGCGATCCTGCACGAGGAGACCGGCCCGGGAGGACTCAGGCAGGACACCTACGCCGTTCGGGACGGGAGCGCCAAGCTGCTCTTCGACGGCGAACTCAACTGACCCGGGACGGGTCCTTGCCTCCATCCGACCCGCGGGCAACTAACCTCGCGGTCATGGACCCCCTGCTGATCCGTAACGTCTTCCTCGTCCCCCTCGGCCGGGACGAACCCGCGGCGACCCATCCCGTGGACATCCACATCGAGGACGGCCGGGTCACCGAGGTCGGCCGTGGCCTGCCCCCGGATGCCGACACCCGGGTCCACGACGCCGACGGTCGCTGGATCATTCCCGGCCTGTGGGATCACCACGTCCACCTCGGGCAGGTCGCGATGACCAACGTGCGGCTGGATCTCTCCACGACGCGGTCGCCCGAGGAGGCGACGCACATCGTCGCAGAGCGGCTCGCGATGCGACCAGACACTCCCCTGGTCGCCTTCGGGCATCGCTCGGCGACCTGGCACCGCGAACCCACCGTCGCGGAGCTCGATGCAGTCTCCGAGACCATGCCCATCATCCTGATCTCCGGCGACGCGCACCATGCTTGGCTCAACTCCGTGGCGCTGCGATCCCTGGGGCTGGCCGAGCGTGAGGACGTCGTACGTGAGGCGGAGTGGTTCGCGGCGTACGCCGACCTCGAGACGGTCGTCGGTCAGGAAGCGACCCCGGAGACCTATCGCCGCGCCCAGGCAGACGCCGCAGCCAAGGGCATCGTCGGCGTGGTCGACTTCGAGTTCAGCGGGGGCGCCGACGAGTGGGCCGGGCGTTGGGCCGACGGCGCCGACCTGCTGCGGCTCCGGATGGCGACCTACGCCGAAGGGCTCGACTCCGTCATCAACCGCGGCCTGCGGACCGGAGATCCCCTGCCGGGTTGCGAGTTCGCCACGATGGGCCCGCTCAAGATCATTTCCGACGGCTCGCTGAACACGCGAACGGCGTGGTGCTGCGATCCCTACGCCGACAGTGGGGACCTGATGTTCCCCAAGGGCTACGCCAACCAGACCAGCCACGACCTGCGGATGCTGATGCTCCGTGCGCACCAGAACGGCCTCGAGGTCGCCGTGCACGCCATCGGGGACGCCGCCGTCCGCGAGGCCCTGGACTCATTCGACGTCACCGGGGCCCATGGGTCGATCGAGCACGCGCAACTGATCCAGGAAGCCGATGCACGCCACCTGGCCGCCACGGGCGTGCGCGGCAGTGTCCAGCCGGCGCACCTGCTCGACGACCGCGACGTCACGGAGTACTGCTGGCCCGACCGGATGGACCGCTGCTTCGCGCTCCGCTGGATGTACGACGCCGGGGTGCCGCTGCGATTCGGCTCCGATGCTCCGGTTGCCCCGCTGGATCCGTGGCTGGCCATCGGCGCAGCAGTGCACCGCAGTGGTGACGCGCGCGAGCCGTGGAACCCTGGACAGTCGCTCACCGCCCGCGAGGCGCTCGCGGCGTCGACCGACGGTTGGGGCACGCTCGCGGCCGGCCATCCCGGCGACGTCGTCCTGCTCGACTCGGATCCGCTCGCAGCCGTGGGCGACAGCGCCGCCACAGGCGGGTACCTCCGGTCGATGGGTGTGGCCGCCACCTATTCGCACGGCCGCCTGATCGCCCCGCTCTGGGACTGAGCACATCCGCCTCATCCGCGCTGTCTGACCCATGGGGGAGGATGGTCGGGTGCCGGACCCCCTGGAGCAGTTCAGCGAGCCGACGCGGGCATGGTTCACCGCGGCGTTTGCCGAGCCCACGCCTGCGCAGGCCGGAGCCTGGCAGGCGATCGGGAACGGCCGTCACACACTCGTCGTCGCGCCGACCGGGTCCGGGAAGACGCTCTCCGCATTCCTCTGGTCGATCGACAAGCTGGCCACGACTCCCCCACCCGAGGAGCCGATCCGCCGTTGCCGGGTCCTCTACGTGTCCCCGCTCAAGGCGCTCGCCGTCGACGTCGAGCGAAACCTGCGTGCGCCACTGACCGGGATCGGCCACGCCGCCGACCGGTTGGGCACGTCGACCAGGGAGGTGACCGTCGGGCTCCGCTCCGGTGACACCAGCGCCGCCGACCGGCGCAGATTCGCGACCAAGCCGCCTGACGTCATGATCACCACTCCCGAGTCGCTCTTCCTGATGCTCACCTCCCGTGCCGGTGACGCCCTGCAGGGTGTTGAGACAGTGATCATCGACGAGATCCACGCCGTCGCCGGCAGCAAGCGAGGCGCCCACCTCGCGCTCTCCCTGGAGCGGCTCGACGCGATGCTGGACCAGCCGGCCCAACGGATCGGTCTCTCCGCGACCGTCCGCCCGCTCGACGAGGTCGCGCGCTACCTCGGAGGTGCGAGCCCGGTCGAGATCGTCGCCCCGCCCTCGGAGAAGGAGTGGGACCTGAAGATCGTGGTGCCCGTCGAGGACATGACCGAGCTCGGCCGAGTCGTCGAGGACGACTTCGAGGGGGACGCCGCCGCCGGCCCCAACCGTTCCTCGATCTGGCCCCATGTCGAGGAGCGCGTGGTGGACCTGATCGAGGAACACCGCTCGACGATCGTCTTCGCCAACTCCCGCCGTCTCGCAGAGCGCCTCACCGCACGGCTCAACGAGATCGCGGCGGCCCGTGCCGGGGTCGAAACCGAGCCATTCGGCAAGCCTCCGGCCGAAATCATGGCCCAGTCCGGCCAGTCCGAAGGGGCCGCACCCGTCATTGCCCGCGCGCACCACGGCTCGGTCTCCAAGGACCAGCGCGCCCTGATCGAGGACGACCTCAAACGGGGACGTCTTCCCTGCGTGGTCGCCACCAGCAGCCTCGAGCTCGGCATCGACATGGGCGCCGTCGACCTGGTCGTCCAGATCGAGTCCCCACCCAGCGTGGGGAGCGCCCTCCAGCGCGTTGGACGCGCGGGACACCAGGTCGGCGAAACCTCACGCGGGGTCCTCTTCCCCAAGCACCGCGGCGACCTGGCGCAGACCGCGGTCGCTGTCGAGCGCATGCGCAGTGGCGCCATCGAAGCGCTCCGCATCCCGGTGAACCCCCTCGATGTGCTGGCCCAACAGGTCATCGCAATGACCTCCCAGGAGGACTGGGACACCGACGAGCTGTTCGCCCTGGTGCGGCGTACCGCCTCCTTCGCTGCCCTTCCGCGGAGTGCATACGACGCGACCCTGGACCTGTTGAGCGGGCGCTACCCCAGCGACGAGTTCGCGGAGCTGCGCCCCCGCATCGTGTGGGACAGGGTCACCGGCCAGCTCTCCGGACGCCCCGGCGCGCAACGCCTCGCCGTCACCAGCGGCGGAACCATCCCCGACCGTGGCCTCTTCGGGGTCTTCCTGGTCGGAGAAAAGGCGAGCCGTGTCGGCGAGCTCGATGAAGAGATGGTCTACGAGTCCCGCGTCGGCGACATCTTCGCCCTCGGCGCCACCAGCTGGCGGATCGAGGACATCACCCACGACCGGGTCCTGGTCTC
>JAKDNC010000369.1 GCA_030452025.1 Nocardioides sp.
CCAGGTGGACCTCACCGAGGTCACCCAGGTTCTCCCGGGCACATTCGACCGCCTCATCCATCAGATCCGCGGCGTGCAGCTTCACCTCGAAGCCGGCGCCGGCGAGGCGACGCGCCAGGGCCAGTCCCAGGGCACCGGAGCCGCAGCAGAGGTCGACGACGAGTGTCGGTTCGCGGACGCTGTCGGCCGCCTCGGTGATCATGGGCTCGGTGCGGCGGCGCGGCACGAACACACCGGGCCGGACCGCGACCCGGTGGCCGTCGAAGAGCGCCCACCCGACGACGTGCTCCAGCGGCTCGCCCGCCGCGCGACGCGCAACCAGGCGCTCCAGCTCCACCCCGGAGGCGGCCTCCGAGAGGAGCGCGGCCTCCTCCTCGGCGTGGACGCAGCCCGCCGCGCGCAGCCGCTCGACCAGGCCGGGGCCGCGCTCAGCCACCGGCGAGGAACGCATGCAGCAATGGCCCGGAGGTGCCTGATCCGGACTCGCCCTTCTCCACGAACACCGCGACTGCGAGGTCGTCGCGCCAGGCGATCATCCAGGTGTGGGTGGCCAGGTCGCCGTTGGCGTCGGGGGAGCCGTACTCCGCCGTCCCGGTCTTCGCGCCGATCTCTCCGGGGAGATCCTGGAGGAAGGAGCCCGAACCCTGCGTGACGACGTCACGCATCAGCCCGCGCAGCTGCCCGGTCTCCTTGCCGGTCAACGGCTTGTCCGGCTTCACCTGCTCGACCTCGTGACCGACGATCAGCTTCGGGAGCACGGTCTTCCCGGCCCGCACGGAGGCGGACACGGTGGCCATCGCCATCGGCGACGCGAGCACCTTGCCCTGGCCGATCAGGTCGGCGGCCTTCTCGGTCTCGCTCGCCGGGGCGGGCACCTGCCCGAAGTACGCCGGGAAGCCGAGGTCGTGGTCGACGCCGAGGCCCAGCGCGGCGGCGGCGTCGGCCAGCTCAGCGTCCGAGAGCTTGTCGACCTGGCTGATGATTCCGGTGTTGCAGGACTGGGCCACCGCCTCGCGCAGGGTGATCCGTCCCAGACTCGAGGACGGGTAGCCGTCGTAGTTCTTGAAGGTCTTGCCGTCGACCACCACGGTCGGCTCGCAGGTGACCATCGACTCCGGGGTGAGCCCACTGCGCAGCAGAGCCAGCGCACTGACGACTTTGAAGGTGGAGCCGGGTGCGTACTGCCCATAGGTGGCGATGTTGTTGCCGTTGGCGCCGGGGCCGCTCGCCGCAGCGACGATTTTGCCGGTGGACGGGGCGATGGCGACGATCGAGCTCGCCGGACCGACGTCAGCGAGAATGTCCTCCGCCTTCGTCTGCAGCCGCGGGTCGAGGGTGAGCTCGAGCGGCTCACCGTTCACCTCGTCCGCGGAGAAGATCTCCCGCTCGTTGCCGTCCTGGTCGACCGCCTCGACCTGGACACCGGAGGTGCCGGCGAGCTGCTCCTCGAAGCGGGCCTGCAGCCCGGAGAGGCCGACGATGTCGCCGTTCTCGAGCGCTCCGTCGGACTTCTTGATCATCTCGGCGGTCGCAGCCCCGACACTGCCCAGGATCGGTGCGGCGAACTCCTTGCTCGGGGCAAGCGGGATGCGGCTGCCCAGAGCCACCGCTCCGGGGATCGACGAGTAGGACCCGGGAACCGTCGTACGCGCCTCGCCCGCTCGGAGCACGAGCGCCTCCACGAAGGCCTTGTCGCCCGCGGCCTTGACCTGCATGACATAGGTCGCGACCTCGATGTCGAGAGCCCGGGCGACCTTGCTCGCAGAGGCCACGGCGACCGGCTGCTTCACCTTGGACTTGTCGATGCCGTAGCGCACCACGTCGCGCTCGGTGACCAGCGCGACCCCCTTGGCGCCACGGATGTCGCCACGCTTGGGCAGCAGCGTGTCGACCTCGAGGGTCTCGCCATCCTTCAGGGACGGCTCGATGATGGACGGCGCCCACGTCACCAGCCAGTCGTCGCCGTCCTCGACGAGCTCGGCAGTCGCCTCGTAGGTCCACTCGTGGCCGGCGACGTCCCACGTCCAGTCCAGCGTCGCGGTGGCCGTGGAGTCCTTCGTGTCGACCCCCGAGACCTCGACGGTGACCGGGAGATCCTCGAGGTCGGCGATGAGGTCGTCGTACTGATCGGGCTTCTCGCCCTGGAACCTCACCTCGTCGAGCGACTTTGACTCCAGCGCCGCGGCCAGGTCACCGGCCGCCTCCTCTGCCTTGTCCTGGCTGTCGGAGCAGGCAACGAGTGACATGGTGAGCAGGGGCAGGGCCAGCGATGCCACGAGAGTCCGACGCATGCCGCCGATCATGACACCAGGGGCATGGGCGCGAGACTCCCGGTCAGATCTCCCGGGGCGAATACATGATCACCGCCACGCCGACCAGGCACAGCAGCGCGCCGGTGACGTCGTACCGGTCGGGCCTGAACCCGTCGACGGCCATTCCCCACAGCAGGGAGCCGGCCACGAAGACGCCGCCGTACGCCGCCAGGATGCGCCCGAAGTGGGCGTCCGGCTGGAGCGTGGCGACGAAGCCGTAGGCCCCCAACGCCAGGACCCCGGCACCGATCCACAACCAGCCCCGATGCTCGCGGACTCCTTGCCAGACCAGCCACGCGCCACCGATCTCGGCCAGCGCCGCGAGGGCGAAGAGAAGCAGGGATCGGGTGATGGTCATGCCCGGATCGTCTCATCCGGGCAGGCTCACTGGCGCAGGTCGCGGCGCATGACGAGTCGCGGCATCCTGCTCGCCACTGCGTCGGTCTCTCCGACGACCGCGAAACCAACCTGCTCGAACATCGCGCGGGTGCCGACGAAGGCCATCGTGGTGTCCATCCGGCTCGGCGGATCGACCGGATGCGCCTCGACAGCGGGTGCGCCGCAGCCGGCCGCGTAGGCAACCGCACCCTCGAGAAGTGGCCTGGTGAAGCCGCGCCGACGGTGACCGCCGCGCACCACCACGCAGATGATGCTCCACACAGCCACGTCGTCGATGGGTCGGATCAGCTTGGAGCCGGCCAGGCGGGGGATGTCCTCCCGTGGACTGATTGAGCACCATCCCACCGGGACGCCGTCGTGGTAGCCCACTACGCCCGGGGCGTTGGAGCGCTCAGCTAGACACCGCATGGCATGCTCCCTGCTACCACCACCGAGTGCCTCGATCTGCTTGCCCGGCAACCGGTGCGACAGGCACCAGCAGTGAGTGGTCCGCCGATTCGGGTTCACCACATCTGCGAAGTCATCGAACCGTGCTGGTGTGACGGGATGGACCTCGAAAGTCATGGCCGGTCAGTCCCGGCCACCAACGTTGACGACTGGTGTCGTCGGGGAGTCGCTGACGATGACGGTCATCAGGTTGGCTGCGAAGGCGGCGCGTCGATCCGCGTCGAGCGAGACCGGGGTCGCCCCGTCGGCCCCGTCCTCGAGGGAGGCCAGGGCGTCCTGGACCATCCCGACCGCACCTTCGACGATCTTGTACCGTCCAGCGACGATCGCGGATGCCTGCTGGCGACGCAACATGGCCTCGGCGACCTCGGCGGCGTAGCTGAGATCGGTCACCCTGGCCTCGACGACCTCGACGCCGGCCGCATCCGCGCGCTCCTGGAGCTCGCGCAACAGGTGGTCGTTGACCATGTCGGGCTCACCGATCAGCGTGGTCGCTCCGGGCTCGTCGAAGGACTCGTAGGGGTAGGCGCGCGCCATCTGGCGCACGGCGGACTCGGACTGGATCTCCACGTAGTCCACGAAGTCATCCACCCCGAATGCCGCCCGGGCGGTGTCCACCACGCGCCAGACCACCACGGCGGCGATGTGGATCGGGTTCCCGTTGGCATCGTTCACCTTCGAGGAGGAGGTGTTGAAGTTGCGGATCCGCCGGGAGATCTTGCGCTGTCCGTAGAGCGGGTTCGCGATCCGCAGGCCGGACTCCCGGTCGGTGCCGCGATAGTCCCCGAAGAGGGTCAGCACGGCCGCCTCGTTCGGAGTCAACGTGTAGAAGCCGGCCAGGATCGTCAGGACGGCCACCGCCGCCACCGCGAACAGGATCCACGCCCAGACCGCGGCCGTGGCCGCGCCGGTCACCCCGAGCGCGACGGCGGCCACGACCAGGATCACCACGCCCACCAGCCATGGGACCCCCGAGGACGTGCTCGCGGGCCGCTCGACCAGGACCGACTCGTCCGGAGCCCGATAGGTGCCGGACACGTCATCGCCCGATGGATTCGCTTGCGTCTCTTCCTGACTCACCGACGGCCTC
>JAKDNC010000370.1 GCA_030452025.1 Nocardioides sp.
CCGGCTGCACGGAGTCCATGAATCCGGTCATGTTGCCCTCACGGACTGCCTTTGCGCGGTGCTGCATCACGGCCCGGACCTCGTTGGCCACGGCGCTGGACGACGACGTGTCGGCCGGGGCCGGATCCTTCCCGAAGCTGCATCCGGTCAGCCCTGCGAGCAGGACGACCAGGGCGATTAGTGCGGCGCTCCCCTCCCCGCGCCGGCTACAGGCGCCGGTCCGCATCGACCAGCGCCCCACCGTCTGAGACGGCGGTGATGTCCTCGACGATGCCGAGGGCCAGGGCCTGGGCGCTCAGGCCGATGCGATCCAGGATCGCGCCACGCTTGGCGTGGTGCAGGAACTCCTGGGGTATGCCGTGCAGCCGAACGGGGGTTTCCACTCCGGCGCCGTTGAGCGTCTGCAGCAGCACTGCGCCGCAGCCACCCACCACACCGTTGTCCTCCACGCTGATGACGAGCCGGTGCTCCCGTGCCAGCTCGACGATCGCCGGATCGACCGGCTTGACCCAGCGTGGGTCGACAACGGTGACGCCGATCCCCTGTGCGACCAGGCGATCTGCCACTTCCACTGCGGTGGTGCACATGGCTCCCACCGCGACGATCAGCACGTCCTTGGTCCCCGCGCGAACGAGCACGTCGGCCTGGCCGGCGCGGTCGACCGCCGCGATGTCCTCGGGCGGGGGGCCCTTGGGATAGCGGATCACCGTCGGCGCGTCATCCACCTCGACGGCCTCGTCGAGGAGCTCGCACACCCGAGTCGCGTCCCGGGGCGCTGCGAGGCGCAGGCCGGGGACCACCTGGAGGATGGACATGTCCCACATGCCGTTGTGGCTGGCACCGTCGTCGCCGGTGACCCCGGATCGGTCGAGCACGAACGTGACGCCACACCGATGCAGTGCCACGTCCATCAGGATCTGGTCGAAGGCACGGTTGAGGAAGGTCGCGTAGACCGCGAAGACCGGGTGCAGACCACCCATGGCCAACCCCGCGGCCGAGGTGGCCGCGTGCTGCTCGGCGATGCCGACGTCGAAGGTGCGCTCGGGGAACCGCGCCTGGAACTTGTCCAGGCCGACCGGGTGGACCATGGCTGCGGTCAGGGCGACCACGTCGGGACGGCGCGCCCCGACCTCAACGATCGCGTCGGCGAAGTGGTCGGTCCAGATCCGGGCCTTGGGCTTCTCCGCGCCGGTTCTGATGTCAAATGGACCCGGCGAGTGGAACTGGTCCGCGACGTGCTGCTCGGCGGCGTCGTACCCGAAGCCCTTGCGGGTCAGCGCGTGCACGATGACCGGTCCGCCGAACCGCTTGGCCCGCGTGAGGGCCTGCTCCATCGCCACGCGGTCGTGGCCGTCGACCGGGCCGACGTACTTCAGGCCGAGGTCCTCGAAGAGGCCCTGTGGTGCGAGCGCGTCCTTCATCCCCTTCTTGATCGCATGGAGGGCGTCGTACGTCGCGGGGCCGACGCCGGGGACCGCGTTGAGGCGGCGCTTGACCTGGTCGAGGACCGCCTCGTAGCGCGGGTTGGTGCGCAGCGAGGTGAGCGCGGTCGCGAGCCCGCCGATGGTCGGGGTGTAGGAACGTTCGTTGTCGTTGACCACGATCACCAGACGGCTGCTCTTGGCGACCGCGATGTTGTTCAGGGCTTCCCAGGCCATACCGCCGGTCAGCGCCCCGTCACCGATGACCGCGACCACGTGGCGATCCTCGCCACGGATCGCATACGCCTTGGCCAGGCCGTCGGCGTAGGACAGGGACGTGGAGGCGTGGGAATTCTCCACGATGTCGTGGTCGGACTCGGCCTGGCTCGGGTAGCCGGAGAGTCCGCCCTCCTGACGAAGGCCGTCGAACTGACCGGCGCGGCCGGTGAGCATCTTGTGGACATAGGTCTGGTGACCGGTGTCGAAGACCACGCGATCCCGGGGCGACTCGAAGACCCGGTGAATCGCCAGAGTCAGTTCGACGACGCCGAGGTTGGGCCCGAGGTGACCACCAGTGCGTGACGTGGCGGAGACGAGCGCATCCCGGATCTCCGAAGCGAGCGCGTCAACCTCCTCGCCCTTGAGGTCACGCAGGTCACGCGGGGTCGTGATCGACTCCAGGTAGCCCATGCGTCGGGTACTCCCATCTCGGATGCGTTGTTCGTGCCTGACGAGTCTAGACCGAAGACCCAGCTTTCGTGATCCGGTGCGGCGCTCAGAGCTGGACCACCGCGATCGCCGGCTCCTCCAGGCTGCCCAGCCAGACCCGGCCGTCGTGCTCCCGCACGCCGGTGACCATGTGGTAGTCGTCGGTGGCGATCTCGAGGTCGTGGACGAGGAGTCCGCGGTCGTCGTAGGCCTGAGCGCGGACGCTGCGCTTCACCTTGGGCTGGAGGCGCTCGGGCACCATGGTCGCGAGCTTGCGCAGCGGCATCGGTCCGCGCTGGAGCCGCTCCACCACCGGATCGGTGGGTGAGGCGATGGTGACCCAGATCAGTCCGTCACTCCCCCGCGCGATGTTGTCGGGGTAGCCGGGCAGGTCCTCCACGAGAAAGTCACGCTCTCCGGCCCGCTCACCGGTGAGCCAGTGGCGTACGACGGTGCGCGCGGCGGTCTCGGCGACGGCGACGTAGGACTCGTCGGACGCCAGCGCCACGCCGTTGGCGAAGGCAAGTCCGTCGAGGACCACTTCAGGTTCGCCTCCCTCGCTCACCCGGAGCAGTCGCCCGGTGCGGGTGTTGCGGACGAAGTCGTCCTTCCAGCGCTCGATCCCGAATTCGGTGGAGCTGTCGGTGAACCAGATGACGTCCTCCGCGCTGACGGCAGCGTTGTTGCAGAAGACGAACGGCCTCCCGGCCGCACTGTCGGCCACTGTCTCGATGTCCCCGTTGGCAGGGTCGACGCGGAGCAGCCCGGTGTGGGCGTCGCAGACCAGCAGTCGCCCGTCAGGAAGCCACTCGATGCCCAGGGGGCGTCCTCCGGTGAAGGCAACCCGGTCGATCCGGCGTCCGTCGTGGGAGACACGGTAGATGGACCCGTCCGCGGTGCCGGTGAACACGCAGCCCTCGTCGCGCCCGTCGGTGGCGACCACGACGTCCTCCGCACCGGGTCCGGGGACCGGAATCACCTGGAAGTTCATGCCTGCTCCTTGAGTTGGCGATGGGTCTGGGAGGCTAGGAAGTCCGGGAGGCAGAGCCCGGTCGCCGAGGTCAGGCGCAGGTCGGGGACCCGGGCGGGATCGACGAAGACGATCCGACGGCCCTCCCGGCAGTCGATGTCGGCATCGGTGAGTCGCGTCGGTCCGACGAAGAGATGCATCACGTCATCGGTGCCATAGGCCTCATGGAAGACATCGACGTCACGCCGGTGCTCGATGGCCCCCGGCGCCAGGGTGACACCGGTCTCCTCCTCGAACTCCCGGTGTGCTCCCTGGGCCGGAGTTTCCTCCCCCTCAAGATGACCGCCAGGGAATCCCCAGCAGTCGGGGTCGATGACCGGGTGTTCGTCGCGCTCCTGGAGCAACAGCCACCCCCGGGAGTCCACGAGCAGGACACTGGCGAAGTGATGCATGGACGTGAGGCTACTTGGCGTGGACGCTGCGGTAGGCACCCGAGGAGAGGAAGAGCGGCACGAAGTGCATCGCCGACTTGCGCCTGATCATCGCGTTCCTGCATGAGGAGCCAGTCGCCCGTGTCGACGATGAAGAGCACAGAAATCCGAATCATGGTTCCGCACCGTACGCCGTGCAGGCAGCCCAACCCCACCTGCCCAACCAGCGATTGTCGCCCCACAGTGGTTGTTGGCACGGAAAAGCACGCTGGGACAACAATCCCCGCCCTGCACCGGGCGCCGGGTCTCGACGTCGGTCGCAGAGCGACCTGCTCGAGCGGCGGATTGCTCAGAGGCGGGCGGCGAACCGACGACCGCGCAGGGCCTCCTCGACAAGCCCGACCGCACGACGTACGCCGAGGAGTCGGGCACGCTCGGACTGGAAGGTCTCGATGGCTTCCTCGAGCACCTCCGGCGTCGTGAAGTCCCGCAACTCTCCCCGCGCCTGGCTCACTCCACGGTCGCAGGCCTGCTGGCAGGCCTCGACGTGGAGCACGGCGAACCGGACCAGGACGACGAGGTCCCCGCGCAGCGCACGGTAGGTCCGGAACTCGGGAGGACAGATGTCGAGCAGCCAATTCTCCGCCGACCGCTCCCACAGGGGCGCGTCGGGTGGTCGGACCTG
>JAKDNC010000371.1 GCA_030452025.1 Nocardioides sp.
AACCTACTCATAGACCGGCTTCGGGTCCGGGAGCCGCTGCCGGACGCCCTGGCCCGATTCGCCGACGACCTCGACGACCCCTCGGCCGACGTGGTCATCGCCGCCCTCATTCTCAACGCGCGACTGCGCGGGCCCGGCTTGCGTGACATGCTCACCGCACTGGGGGCCTCAGCGCGCGACGAGCTCGACGTACGCCGCCGCGTCGAGGCGAGCCGGCGCAGCACCCGCCGCAGCGTGCAGATCGTGACCGGTGTGATCGTGCTCGTCGCGGCGTTGCTGGTGTTGCTCAACGGCGAGTACGTGGCGCCGTACGCGACTCCCACAGGACAGATCGTCCTGGCCATCGTCCTGGGCCTGTTCGCAGCTGCCGTGCTGTGGCTACGGCGACTCTCCGGCGTCTCGGAGGCGAGCCGGTTCCTGGTCGACACCTCGTCTGCCCGGACCGCTCAACCCGTGGGGAGGGCCGACTGATGTGGTGGCAGATGCTGGCTGGTGCCGCCGTGGGAGCGGGGATCCTGCTGCTGGTGATCGCCTTCTCCAGTCCGGTCCCAGGAGTCGCCGCCACTCTGGCGCGTCTCGACCCGTCGGGCCGGCGAACCCTGACCCGCAGCGCCAGCCAGGCCGCCTCAGCGGGAAACGGCAGCATCGACCGGGTCCGCGAGGGACTCGGTGGCTGGCTGGAGTCGATGATGGCGGGCCGAGGCTGGCAGCTGCCCCGGCTGCGCGCCGACCTGGCGGTGATGAATCGGCCGATGTCGTCCCACCTGGGGAACAAGCTCCTGTTTGCGATGGCGGCGTTCGTGTGGTTCCCCGCGGTCGTGTGGCTGACCGGCTGGGCGAGCAGTCGTGAGGTGCCGATCGTCGTCGCCCTGGTCGCCGCTGTGGTCGCGTTCTTCCTGCCCGACCTACAGCTGCACCGGGAGGCGGAGAGTCGGCGGCGGGATTTCCGACACGTCACCGGTGCGTTCCTGGACCTGGTCGCGATGAACCTCGCGGGTGGACGCGGTCTGCCCGAGGCGCTGATGGCGGCCTCCTCCTTCGGCGACCACTGGGCGATGGTCCGGCTTCGGCAGGCGCTGTCCAACGCCCGGATCATGGGGTGGACCCAATGGGAAGGGATCGCGAGGCTGGGCCGCGACCTGGCCATCGAGGAGCTGCGTGACCTGGCGTCCTCGTTGGCACTTGCCGGCGACGAAGGAGCCCGGATCCGGGCCTCCCTGACGGCCCGTGCGGAGAGCATGCGCCGCAAGGAGTTGGTCGACATCGAAGGCGAGGCCGGAGAGAGTTCGCAGTCCATGCTGATCGCACAAATGCTGATGTGCATCGCATTCCTGATATTTTTGGCATACCCGGCGCTGAGTCAGCTGTGACAATGTGCAAGACACCGATCGAAGGGGGACCCCGAAGTGCACCCAGTGATGTTTCATGCCACGGCGCTGATCGCCGTGGTGCGTGGCCGTGCGGAGCGTGCGCGCCGTGAGGGTCGCAACGAGCTCGGCGCCTCGGCCGTGGAGTGGGCCATCATCTCCGCGATCGTCGTCACCCTGGCGTTGGTCGTGGCGAAGGTCGTCACCGACGTCGTCGAGGACCGCAGCAACGAGATCAAGCGAGGGTGACGACGATCTCCCCCGCCAGGTCCCTCGGAGTCACCGCCGTCGTGACGAGAGCGGCACCTCGGCGGTCGAGTTCGCGATCATCACGCCGGTCTTCCTGCTGCTGATCTTCACCCTCATCCAGGCGGGGCTCTACTTCCATGCCCGCAACGCGGCCGAGTCATCGGCCCGTGAAGGCGTCTCCTACCTCCGCCTGGCTGGCGACTCTCCTGACATGGATGCCTTCATGGACGCCGCCGAAGTGGTTTCGGAGAACTACGCCATCAGGGTGGGGGAGCTGGAGAACGTCGACGCCGTCGCCCACCTCGACGAGGACGAGGGTCGCGTGTGGGTCGAGGTCTCCGGGGAGACCGTGCTTCCGCTGGGCGGCACGGTGCGGATCACGCAGACGTCGTACGCAACCCTCGAGCAGTTCCGGCCCGACACTCGGGAGTCATCATGACGCCCATTCGCTCCACGAGGACGGAGCAGGGCGGCGCGAGCCTGGAGATGGTGATCCTGGCGCCGTTCATGCTGGCGTTGCTGATGCTCATGATTGCCTTTGCCAGGTATGCGCAGACCACGAGCACCATCGACCAGGCGGCGCGGGACGGCGCGCGAGCAGCCACCGCGCAGAACTCCCGCAGCGGTGCGCCTGCGGCTGCCGCCAGGGCCGTGACGGAAGTGATGGGGGAGGCGCCCAAGTCATGCCGGAGCAGCACGACCACCGTCCCGACCATGTCCGACGGCGCCTTCGCGCTTCCGGACCCGAGCGACTTCGAGGTGGAGTGGGTGACCGTGACCGTGTCGTGCACCGTCGACCTCGGCGACCTGTTCATCATGCCCTTGGGGGCGGCGAAGATCGAGCGCACCTTCACCAGTCCGGTCGATCGGTATCGGGGGTACGAGCAGTGAGCAGACCTACCTCAAGACCGCGGGACGACCTCGGCTCGATCACGCCGTTCGTCCTGATCGCCTCCGTCGGCATCCTGCTGCTTGCTGGCCTGATCATCGACGGGGGCATGCAGATGAACGGGCGCGGCCGGGCGGTCGCCTATGCCCAGGAAGCCGCACGAGCCGGCGCCCAGGCGATCGACGAGACCGACCCCAACCTGGAGCTGCGCGCGAATCGGGCGCGGCAGGCGGCCCATGACTTCTGCCGGACGGCCATGGCCGAAGACCCGGAGCTGGGCAAGTGCGCGGCCTCGACCACCAGCATCACCGACGGCACCGGCTCCTACAAGGTGGTCAAGGTCGAGACCGAGGTCACGGTGGAGACGATCCTGCTCAACATGATAGGCAAGGAGACCCTGAGCTCCTCCGGCAGTGCGATCGGTCGTCCCGTCAGTGGCATCACCGGTCCCGACGCGGTCAAAGTCCCCACCCAGGGGCCCAGTGTTGCGCTGCCCAGCGACGGCGTCACGCCGTCGGAGGACGAGGACCCGGATGCGGTCGAGACCGTGCCTGACTGCCCGACCATCACGATCACGCCCTCGGACGACGGGGACAAGAAGGGCGGCAAGGACAAGAAGGACAAGAAGGGCGACAAGGGCGGCAAGGGGAAGAAGGACAAGAAGAAGCCCAGCCCCAAGCCCACGGTGACCGTCAGCTGTCCCACCCCTGTCGGCCCGTAGCAGTTCATAAGTTTGAGGGGCGGGCGACTGTCTTCTCGAGTTGAAGTAACGTGTAATGGGTTTAATCACGCCAGTTGAGGGGGAGGAAGCCATCGTGACGACGCAAGCACCGCAGCACCCGACGCAGCACAGACTGCCGACCGAGGCGCCCGCGGGGCGTGGCGCCCGAGAGCGGGTGCTCGCCGTGCTCACCGTCGTGGGGACGCTCGCGGTGGTGGTGGCAGTCCCCATTGCGCTGTTCGCGGCCTTCGGGCCGCCTTGGCCCAGTGAGACACCGACGATGCAGTGGCTGAGCCAGCCGAGCACCACCGAAGCCGTCCTGGCGGTCTTCGCCGTAGTGGTGTGGCTCGCGTGGGCCCACTTCGTCCTCTGCCTGGCCGTTGAGGTCGTCGCCGCCATACGTCGCCGCGGCATCTCCCCCCAGGTGCCCGGCGGGGGCCTCGGCTCCCAGGCGCTCGCGCGCCACATCGTGGTCACTGCCACCGTGCTGCTGGGCGTGACCGCAGCGACGGTCGGTCCTGCGTCGGCCGTGAGCGCCGCCGATCCGGGCAATGCCCCCACGGTCACCGCATCCAGCCAGGTCGCCGCGGGCGAGGCCGCGGCTCCGGTTCAGAAGTCGATGGCGAGCACGGAGGTCGTCGCGAAAGGTGCGGTGCCCGGACGCTCGACGCTCAAGCCGGCGACGCAGGCCGACATGAAGGGCGACGCAACCACGTACTACGAGGTCAACCCGCCGCGTGATCGTCACTACGACACCCTGTGGGACATCTCCGAGCGCTACCTCGGCGACGGCAGGCGCTACAAGGAGATCGTGGAGCTCAACCAGGGGCTGACTCAGCCCGACGGCACTGAGCTGCGCAACCCTGACCTGATCTACCCGGGCTGGGTCCTCAAGCTGCCGTCCGACGCTGCCGGCCCCGGGCTCCGCGTCGTGGAGCATGTCGACCCCGCCGTTCCGGAATCCGGTGGTCAAGCC
>JAKDNC010000372.1 GCA_030452025.1 Nocardioides sp.
TCAAGCCCCCCTGGCCGGGGGCGGCCCCCCCAAGGTGGCGACTCGGGGGGGGCCACTTGGGTTGGGCGGCCCGGGCGCCGAAGGTGTTTCCGCCATTGACTGCCGAGAAGCCTTCGTTCAGACCGCCAGGACCGGCGAACACATCGATGATTGGGATCAGTGACTCCACTCGCAACCTCTCTGCCGCATCAATTGACAATCCTACCAGGGCAAACGACAGAGTTCGTGTTCTCCTGGAGACCAACCACCCCAACTGCAGGGCTGTCCCCAAGAGGCCCGGCAGCCGCAGCACAGGGTCAGAATCAGGATCGCTTCCGCCGAGGTGCTGAACCGGCAGCGGGCCCGGACCAGTTCTGATCTGTGGGGGTTGTTGCTGACCACGTTCGTCGACGCGGTCTTGGACACGCAACGCCGACTACCCGATGAGTCAGGACCTCTTCCACTGGGAGTCGCAGTCAACGACCTCCGTGAACTCCCCGACCGGGCAGCGATACCTGAGCGGCTCGAGCACGGTGCTGCTGTTCGCGCGGCAAGAGCAGAAGGACGAGTTCGGCACGTCGCCGTATGTGTTCCTCGGCCCGGCGACATACGTGAGTCACACGGGTGATCGTCCGATCGCGATCACGTGGAAACTCAAGCACCCCATGCCGATCGACTTCTTCAACCAGGCGTCGGCCGTCTCGGCGTAGTACGACCCATCCGGGTCAAACCTCGACGCCGCCGTCCGTGGGCCCGTGGGTGATCTCGAGCGAGTCGAACACCTCCGGAGGCTCGCGCCAGGGTTCGGGCAGATGCCCGGCTCCCGCTGCCTCGATGGCGTGCCACACCCGCTCGGGGGTGCATGGGATGTCGATGTGGCGGATGCCCAGATGACTCAGTGCGTCAATCACGGCGCTCTGCACCGCGGGGGTGGAGCCGAGCGTGCCGGACTCGCCGATGCCCTTGGCACCCAGCTCGTTGAGGTCAGTCGGTGTCTCGGTGTTGGACGCCTCAAAGCTGATCGTGTCCGCGGTCGTCGGCATCTGGTAGTCAGCGAAGGTCGAGGTGACCGGCTGCCCCGCGTCGTCGTAGACGAACTGCTCCCACAGCGCCTGGGACATGCCCTGCGCGATGCCGCCGTGCTGCTGGCCGATGACGATCGTGGGGTTGAGGATCCGCCCGCAGTCGTCCACGGCGACGTGCTTCAGCGGGACGACGTGACCGGTCTCGGTGTCCACCTCGACCACCGAGACGTGAGCGCCGAACGGGAAGGTGGCTCCCTCCTGCGGCACGTCGAGGTCAGCACGCAGCGAGACGCCACGCTCGGCGGCTGCGGCCCCGAGTTCCTGCCAGCTGTAGGCGGGCGTGGGCACGCCGGACACCCGCAGACCGTCGCCGGTCACCTCGATGTCACCAGGCGAGGCCTCGAGCAGCTCGGCCGCGAAGGCGATCGCCTGTCCCCGCACGGCGCGAGCCGCGGCAGCCACAGCGCTGCCGCCGAGCTGCAGGGACCGCGAGCCCCCGGTGCCTCCACCGGTCGACACGACGGCGGTGTCGGACTGGATGTAGTTGATCGACTCCATCGGGACACCGAGCCTGTCGGCCACGACCATCGCAAACGACGTCGCGTGGCCCTGCCCGTGGGCGGAGGTCCCCGACATGACGATCACGGATCCGTCGGGCTCGATGCGGACACTGCCCAGCTCCGTCCCGCCGAAGCCGGTGATCTCGACGTACGTCGACACCCCGATCCCGAGCTGCTTCACCTCGCCTGCCTCTCGACGCCGGCGTTGCTCCGCGCGGAGGGCGTCGACGTCGGCCACCCGCAGCGCCTCGGTCAGCGCCAGTTCATAGTCGCCCGAGTCGTAGCGCAGGCCGGTGCGCGTCGCATAGGGAAAGGCATCCTTGGGGATCAGGTTGCGGCGCCGGATCTCCTCAGGGGCCAGACCCAGCTCGATAGCTGCCAGGTCGAGCAGCCGCTCCAGCATCGCGGCTGCCTCGGGCCGGCCGGCACCGCGGAAGGCGCCCATGGGCGCGGTGTTGGTCATCGCCGCGATCCCGGCGTAGTCGATCTTCGGGATCTCGTAGGGACCCTGCGCCATGATGTGCGTCGGACCGATCACCAGCGAGCCACCGAAGCCGGCGTACGCGCCGCAGTCGCCGACGTTGCGGGCCCGTAGACCGGTGATCCGCCCGTCTCCGGTGAGTCCGAGCTCGGCGAACTGCACCTGGCCGCGGCCCTGCATCGACAGCATCGCTTCGCTGCGGGTCTCCGACCAGGCGACCGGCCGGCCGAGCAGCCGGGCGGCCGCGACGATGGCCGCGTGGGTGTAGGAGATCCCGGCCTTCCCACCGAAGGCGCCGCCGACGTGTGGGGTGACCACGCGCACCTGGCTCTTCACCAGGCCGGTGAACTTCACGAGCAGGTCGCGCGCCAGGTGCGGCTGCTGGGTCGCGACGTACGCCGTCAGGGCGACGTCGCCTGCGGGTCGAGGGTCCGCCAGGATCGCGTTGCCCTCGATCGGTGCGGTGGCGATTCGCTGGTTCTCGATCCGGGCGCGCACCACGACGTCCGCGCCGGCGAGCACGTCGCGCGCGTCGTCGGGATGGATCGCGTGAACGGACTGCGCGATGTTGGAGCCCAGCTCGGGAAACTGGAGCGCCGCATCGGGCGCCAGTGCTGCCTCCATGTCGACGGCCACGGGCAGCTCGTCGTAGTCGACGTCGACCAACTCCGCAGCGTCGACCGCTTGCGCCCGGGTCTCGGCCACCACCAGCGCGACAGGGTCGCCCACGTAGCGCACCACCCCGTCTGCCAAAGGAGGATGACCGACCTTGGCATTGACCTCCGCGAAAGGTGGCACCGGGCGCGAGCCAAGCGTCGCCACCGTGTGCACGGCGAGGACACCGGGCCCGCGTTCAGCCTCGGAGGTGTCGATGGAACTGATCCGTGCATGGGCGACCGGACTGCGCACGAAGACCGCCTGCGCCGTGCCTTCGACCCGCAAGTCGTCGACGTAGGTGCCGAGGCCCGTGAGAAGTTCCGGGTCCTCGACCCGGCGGACGTGGTTCCCGAGAATTGAGCCGACCATGATCGGGACACTACTCCGGAGCGCAGCACGGGCCAGTGCGTCGTGGATCAGGGTGCTCGCCCCGGAGGCAGCACGAGGCTCGCGGGGCGGGGTCTGGCAACCGTCACGGTCTGCACTTGCCGTCGCCTCGCCGTCGCAAGCCTTGGGTTCCTCGGTGCTTCGTGCGCAGTAGCCCCTCAGGCACACACGCCCCACTCCAAGACTCCGTCAGTCAGACACGGCGCCATCTGCGGGCATGAACGCACGCCTCTGAATGTGGGGCATTCGCGGCGAAAAGACTCACCACGCGGCCAGCCTCATGTCGGCTGCCGACCAACAGACCCCCGACGACACCCACCTGCTGTTGGAGGAACTGATCACGGAGACCGGGCGTTGACTGGCGAATATAGGGATAGATAGTGGCACCCAGCTCACCGCACGCGCGCTGCGCGGCTGGCGCGGCACTTTCTTGACGAGGTCTGGCTCATCGAATCCTGCTGCTTGGCAGAACGGCTCCTCCGAGTCCTTGGACTGCCGCTTCATTCCCCCACCCGACCGGTGTCGTAGGCCCACATCGCGATCTCGACCCTGTTGCGGGCGCCGATCTTGGTCAGCAGGCTGGCCACGTGGGTCTTGGCGGTCGTCAAGCCGATGAAGAGGTCGGCGGCGATCTCGGCGTTCGTGCGGCCACGAGCGACCAACGCCAGCACCTCCTCTTCGCGGTCGGTGAGCGTCTCGATCGGTTGGGTACGTCGGCTCGACGGTTCTCTGGCGGCCAGAGCTGACAGCAGCCGCCGGGTGATGTTCGGCGCGATCAGGGCATCGCCGACGGCGGCGGCATGCACGGCCTGGACAAGAAGCTCCGGCCCGGCGTCCTTGAGCAGAAAGCCTCGGGCGCCGGCCCGGAGCGCACCATGGACGTACTCGTCCAGGTCGAAGGTCGTGATCACCACCACCGCCATCGGGTCCGGGACGCCCCGCCCGGCGAGGAGCTCGGTCACCTCGATCCCGTCGAGCCCGGGCATCCGGATGTCGACCAGGCACACGTCGGGGCGGAGCTGCCGCGCCAGCTCAACCGCAGCGTGGCCGTCGGCGGCCTGGCCGACGACCTCGATGCCAGGCTGCGCGTCAAGGATCATGGACAGGCCGGTA
>JAKDNC010000373.1 GCA_030452025.1 Nocardioides sp.
ACCCGCTCGCCCGCGGCCATGCCACCGAGCCGCACCAAAGCCTCGTACTCGGTCAGTAGCGCCATCGGCAGCGCCGCAGCCTCGACCCAGCCCACGTCGTCGGGCACCGACATCAGCAGCCGGGCATCCACCACGGCGTGGTCTGCGTACGCCCGGGCGGTCATCGCCATCACCCGCGTGCCGAGCAGCTCCTCGTCCACGCCCTCGCCGAGGGCGACCACCTCACCGGCGAGCTCCATGCCGGCGATATCGGGACCCGCAAGGTCGGCGAACGCCCGCTGGCCGTAGCGTCCCCGCGCGTGCAGGAGGTCGGCACGGTTCATGCCGGCCGCCCGGACGCGGACCAGAACCTCGCCCGGCCCGGGCGCCGGAACCGGCGTCTCTACCACCTCGAGGACGTCGTCCCTTGGGACGACGGCCCGCATGGTCGTCGGTCTGCTCGCTTCAATCACAGGACGATCGAGAGAACGCCGCCCACATCGCGCAGGGTGTGGTGGTCCAGCATCGCGTGCTTGAACGCGATCTTGAACGAGTCATCCTGCTTGCGGAGGCGATAGTGGACGTCCGCGACGTACGACGTCGTGCCCGGCACACGCGACCGGTGGACGACCACCGAGCAACGCACTCCGAGTTCACCGTCCTCGTGGTCCCACAGGCGCACGTTGCTGATCATGCGCCGGGTGCGGGACCGCGGGTTCTCGATGTGGGCGTAGGTGCTCATCAGCCGCTGGACGCGGCCGCGGATACCTTCCATGTCGTCGTCGATCAGGGCCAGGTCCATCTTCAGGTCGCCGTCGGGGTTGTCGGTGGACGGGACGATGTAGTGACCGTCCTCGGCGAACAGGTCGTGCCACTCCTCGAGCTTCCAGGCGTCGAGCAACTGGGCCTCGTAGTAGAGGAAGTCCTCGACCTCGGAGCGGGTGAACTTCTCTGAGGAGACCTGCTGGTCCTCGGGGTACCTGAAACTCATGCTTCTTCTCCCATCAGGGTGTCCCAGCGCCGCCAGAAGGTGCGCATCTGCAACTCGTCCCAGTTCGCCGGGTCTGCCTTGTCCATACCGCGAGAGACGTCCGACCAGCACTCCCCGGGGCGGGCCTCGTAGCCACGCTGGCAGGACTCGAGCGCCTCATTGTCGTCCGGCGTGGCCAAGCCAGCCGGACCGAGGAAGGAGAGGAAGGACTCGTTGCGCACACGACGCGCTGGCTCGTCCTCGTCGCCGGGTGCCAAGGAGAATGCGGTCACGTTCATGTGTCCGGGCTGGTTGGGATAGAACGTCCGGATGATCACGGCCATGATGTTGTTCAGAACCAAGTTGGGGAAGATCAGCATGTTGAAGTCGAGGTTCGAGATCATCTCTGCGCGCTCCTCGCCATGTGCCTCGATGAGACGCTGGTGGCTGCGCTCGACGGTCTTCTTGGTGTCCTCACCCATGGACGGTGTCCACCGCGCGACCGGTCGACCCCAGGGGGCCCGCTTGACCGTGACCGTGTGGCCGTTGCCCAGGTCGAATGCGTGCGACTCCTTCCAGTCCTTCTCAGTGTGACCGGCGATGTCGTCACCGCGTGAGCGCTGGACGTCCAGGTAGGTCTTGTGCACCGGGATCGCGTGGTACCCGTCGGAACTGTTCTCCGCGAGGAGCTTCCAGTTGCTGCGCATGGAGTACTCGTGGGTCCCACGTGTGACGACCATGCCCTGCTCGCCGGACGCCTGGTCAGCGGTCAGGTCGAGGTAGTATTTGGCGTCAGACAGGTACTCCTCAAGGGGCTCCTGCTCCGGGTTGAACGTCGCGAAGACGAAGCCCCGGTAGGAGTCGACCTGCTCCGGCTTGGCCAAGCCATGGTCCTCCTTGCGGAAGCCTTCGGGGAAGCCGCCCTCGTCCGGCATGTTGATGAGGTCGCCGTCGTTGGAGAATGCCCAGGAGTGGTAGAAGCAGCGGAAGCGCTTCTGGTTGCCACGGCGTTCGCGGCACACCTCCGCACCGCGGTGCGAGCACGAGTTCAGCAGCACTCGCACCTCTTGGTCCTTGTTGCGAGTAAAGAGCACCGGTCGGCCGGCGATTTCTCGCGCGACGAAGTCGCCGGGCTTGGGGATCTCGGACTCGTGGCCGACATAGATCCAGCACTTGTCGAAGACCTTGCGACGCTCGGTCTCGAACACCTGCTGGTCCGTGAATACTTTGCGATGCACGAGGAACTTGTTCGGAGACCGCTCATCTCTGAGGTAGTCAGTCTCTCGCGCATCCACCCGTTGAACCTCGGGGATCCGACTTGATTCAGGTGCGAAGCCAGCCATCGAAGGCCTCCTTCTTGCAGAAATCTCTATGGTTGGACCATTATCAGTTAGACTCCTTACAAGGTCAAGCGAACAGCGAAAGGAACCACCATGACAATCTTGCTGGGATACAAGCCGAGCGACCTCGGCGAAGCTGCTCTGCAGCGTGCTATCGAGGAGGCCCTCCGCCACAAGGCTCGTCTCGTGGTGCTCAACGTCGCTCGGGGCGACTCCGCGATCGAGGACACCCGACTCACGGATCCACAGGCGGAGGAACTCCAGCGCCTACTCACGGAGAGTGGCATCGACTTCGAGGTGGAGAGGCTGGTCGAGCCCGGCGACGCGGCTGAGGAGATCATCGAAGCTGCCGAGCGTCTCGATGCCGAGCTGATCGTGATCGGCATGCGCCACCGCACCGCGGTCGGCAAGCTGATTCTGGGAAGCGAGGCGCAGCGTATCCTGATGCACGCCTCCTGCCCCGTGCTCGCAGTCAAGGTTCCCTGAGCCCGACGGATCAGGAGCCAGCGTCCACGACTCGCGCCTGACCGGTCAACGGCACCCGGCCATCACTTCGGCGAACCTCGAGATCGAGTGTCAGCAGGCGTTCCCCTGCCACCTCCTGGCGGTCAACGACCCGACCGCCGTAGGCGAGTTGATCCCCAGGCCACACCTGTTCCTTGAAGCGGACGCCGAACTCCCGGACGTTCTCGGGACCGAAGACGGTGCCCACATGGCTACCCAAGATCCCAGCATGCAGCATGCCAACGGAGAACGCCGACCGATGGCCAGCGGCCTTGGCGAGTTCGTGATCGTGGTGAATCGGGTTCAGGTCTCCGGAGGCACCTTGATACCGGACGATGTCGGTCATCGAGACCCGGTTGTCGACGAGTTCTTCCAGAGTTGGTCCGTGTCCGGAAGATCCCAAGTCTGGCCTTGCGCGGAGGTCTCCGGCAGTGGCGGACCCCCCTGGTGGGCGTTCAGTGAGGATCGTCAGGTGGAGTTCCTCCGCTCGCAGCACTCCCTCCCCGTCGACGAAGTCGGTGCTCCAGTCGATGAAGGTCATCCGCCCGGCCCGGCGACCAGTGCGCTCGGTGACGTCGCGGATCCGCTGGGTTGCCACGAGGCGATCCCCCGATGATGGCGGGCTGCCGTGGAAGACATAGCGCTGTCCTCCGTGCAAGAGACGAGACCAGTCGTCTGCGAGGACGTTCAGGACTCCACCATCGGCCGGAATCCACCAGGCTGCGCTGGTGAGAAACGTGGGTGGAATGACCAGCGGGCCGCCGTTGAGGCAGACGTAGGAAGGGTGCCCGGCCTTGGTGGCACGCGCGAACTCGCGGACCTTGCCCAACTCGATCGGGAACTCGAACGCGTGGCCGACATCTCCGACCGACGGCAACCGGGTCATTCCTTCCTCCTACCTGCGAGCAGTACCTGCATCAACTCGGGTTCGACCAGATCCCAGGCTCCGCCCTCGTCCTCGAGAAAGGCATCCAGCCCGCGGCGTACGGCGTTGCGTGAGGCGCGGACCGCCCCCTGCGATGGATGACCGGCAATGGTGGTGGCCATCCCAAGGGCTTCGGCCACCGGGTCGTCCACGACCCTGCTGACGAGTCCCCACGTCAAGGCTTGGGCAGAGGTCATCGCCTCACCGGTGAGCGCAAGGTCGAGCAGTACCTTTACGGGGAGCTGCCGCGGCCCTCGCACGAGGCCACCGGCAGCGGCCACCAGCCCGTGCTTGACCTCGGGCAGCCCGAAGGTCGTTTCGGGGGCCGCGACCGCGAGGTCACATGCGAGCACCAGCTCCATGCCACCGCCGAAAGCGAGGCCGTTGACGGCCGCGACCACCGGCTTGCTGAGATCGCGCCGCGCCAGGCTGGTGACATTGCCATGCCGCAGCCCGTCAACGAACGCCGGGCGGTCGTCGA
>JAKDNC010000374.1 GCA_030452025.1 Nocardioides sp.
CCCGAGGTCCGCAGCCGGCGCCCCGGGCCCCTGAAGGTAGACGCCGGGGGCCGGGCCACCCTTGTGATACTGCCCGTGCGAGTGCAGGAACCGCGGACCCAATCCGAAGGTGACCGGACGCCCGGTGCGGGCGGCCAGGCTCTCGCGGACCAGCGCGAAGGACGCATCCCGGTGCCGATCCAGGTAGGCGTGCACGGCGAGGTAGCCGTGCTCAGGGTCCAGGGCGTTCAACAGTGCGTCAATTGCCGCTTCCACGCTCGACATCCCGTCGGGGAGCCAGTCGCCGGCATAGACATCCACCGGACCTTCGGAGAATGTCGGCTCCGGTGTCTCGCCGGCTCCGTCGAGCAGTTCGCGGGCAGCCGCCTTGGCGCTCTCGACGTCGGGTTGGTCGAAGGGGTTGATGCCGATCACCCGCCCGGCGACCGCGGTGGCGTACTCCCACATAAGCATCTGGGCTCCCAGCGGCGCGTCGACGGATGCACCCACGCCCGAGGCGGGGTGGGTGCCGGCGAACGGGGAGCCGGGTCCGTAGGAGACCAGGACGGAGTCGGGGGTACTGGGACTGAAGTTGGGGGACGCCGGGCCCGGCACGACCACAGGAAGGAGGCCCTTCCCGAGCTTGCCTGTGGACTCAGCCACCAGCTGTTCGATCCAGTCACCCAGTCCGGCGAACGGGGCGCCGGCATCGACCAGCACGAGCTTGTCCACGCCGTCGTTGGCGGAGAGGCCCAGGAGAGCCCCCAGGCGCAGTCCCGGGTTGGTGACGTCGTCGGCGCTCAGCAGGGGTGCGATCGCAGCCGCCTCATCGAGCAGGAGGCCGACGTCGGCACCGGCCAGGCCCGAAGGCACCAGGCCGAACGCGGTCAGGGCGGAGTAGCGGCCGCCGACATCGGGGTCAGCCCGGAACACGCGGTGACCGGCCTCGGTGGCTTCCTGGTCGAGAGGGGAGCCGGGGTCGGTGACGACCACGATCCGCTCTGCGGGATCGATCCCGCCGTCCTGGAAGGCCTTCTCGAAGGCACGGCGCGCACTGTCGGTCTCCACGGTGCCGCCGGACTTGCTGGAGACGACGACCAGAGTCTCGTCGATGCGGGTCTCCACCGCGGCCCGCACCACGTCCGGGTGGGAGGAGTCGAGGACCTCCAGGGGCACTCCCGCCGAACCGCAGATGACCTCGGGGGCCAGGGAGGAGCCGCCCATGCCGCACAGCACGATCCGGGTCAGGCCCTGATCGACGAGCTCGGCCCGGAGCATTGCGATGTCGGAGACCAGCGGCCGCGACGCCGTTGCGAGATCCACCCAGCTCAGGCGCTTGGCAGCCTCCGTCTCGGCATCGCCACCCCAGAGGGTGGGATCCTGGGCAGCGATGCCACTGGCCACCCGGGCCGCGACGAGCTTCTCGACGAGGTCGGCGTACTCGCGCTCGTCGCGGTAGCCGAAGTGGAGCTGGAAGTCAGGCCCCGTGGTCTCGCTCCAGCTGGTCACCGCGAGCTCGCTCCCAGCTGGCCCTTCACCGTCTCCTGCAGCTCCTGCCAGGACTTCTTGAACTTGTCGACGCCCTCCTTCTCGAGGACGACAAGCACATCGGCGAAATCGACGCCGACCGCCTCCAGGCCGGTGAAGACCGCCTGGGACTCGGCCTCGCGGCCGGTGACGGTGTCTCCGGCCACCTCGCCGTGGTCGGCGAAGGCGTCCATCGTCTTCTCCGGCATCGTGTTCACGCAGCCGTCGACGACCAGCTCCGAGATGTAGAGGGTGTCCGGATAGGCCGGGTCCTTGACCCCGGTCGAGGCCCACAGTGGGCGCTGGAGGTTTGCACCGGGGAGCTTGGTGAACCGATCGGAGCCGAAAACCTCCCGGTAGGCGGCGTGCGCCAGCCGTGCGTTGGCGATGGCGGCCTTGCCACGCAACGCAGCTGCCTCCTCGGTGCCGATCGTCTCGAGGCGGGCGTCGACCTCGGAGTCGACCCGGGAGACGAAGAACGAGGCAACCGACTGGATCGTGGACAGGTCGATCCCGTTGCCAGCCGCCTCCTCGAGGCCGGCCAGGTAGGCATCCATCACGGCGCGGTAGCGCTCGAGGCCGAAGATGAGGGTCACATTGACCGAGATCCCGGCCGCGGTGGCCGCCTGGATGGCCGGGAGACCCACCTCGGTCGCGGGGATCTTGATGAACAGATTGGGCCGGTCCACCTCGTTCCACAACTCGTGGGCCTGCGTCAGGGTGGCCTCGGCGTCGTTGGCGAGGCCGGGCTCGACCTCGATCGAGACCCTGCCGTCGGCCGGGAACTCGGCGTTGACGTCGGCGAACACGTCGCAGGCGTTGCGCACGTCGTCCGTGGTCAGCGCACGGATCACGGCGTCCACGCCCGCCCCCTCGGCGCCGAGCGCAGCAACCTGGGTGTTGTAGCGGTCACCGGAGCCGACGGCGTTGGCGAAGATGGTGGGGTTGGTGGTGACGCCCACGACGGACTTCGTCTTGATCAGGTCGGCCAGGTTGCCGGTTTCGATGCGCTCCCGCGAGAGGTCGTCGAGCCACACCGAGACACCGGCGCCGGCGAGAGACTTGAGTCGATCAGACATGCGATTTCTCCTCGATCATTCGACGGTCATTCGGCTGCAGCGATGCTGTCCTCGGCCGCCAGGGCGACGGCCTCGGCGGTGACGCCGTACTCGGTGAAGATGCGCTGGTAGGCGGCTGAGGCGCCGTACTGCTCGATGGACACGATCCGGCCCGCGTCACCCACGAGTTCGCGCCAGCCCTGAGCCACGCCCGCTTCGACGGAGACCCGGGCCTTGACGGTCGGGGGCAGCACCCGATCGCGGTAGGCCTGGTCCTGCTCGTTGAACCACTCGACGCAGGGCATCGAGACCACCCGGGCCTTGATGCCCTTCTCGGCGAGGCGGCCGCGCGCCTCCACCGCAAGCTGGACCTCCGATCCGGTGCCGATCAGGACGACATCGGGGTTGGCGTCCTCGGCCTCGAGGAGCACGTAGCCGCCCTTGGCGACCCCGTCAGTGGTGGCGAAGCCGTCGACGCCGCGGGGGACCGTAGGCACGTTCTGGCGCGTCAGGCACAGACCGGCTGGCCGGTCGGTGCGCTCAAGGACCGCCTTCCACGCGGCCGCGGTCTCGTTGCCGTCGGCGGGTCGAACCACGTCAAGCCCGGGGATGGTGCGAAGGGCCGCAAGGTGCTCGATCGGCTGATGGGTGGGCCCGTCCTCGCCGAGGCCGATCGAGTCATGGGTCCAGATGTAGATGGTCGGCTGCTTCATCAGGGCGGCGAGCCGGACAGCGGGGCGCATGTAGTCGCTGAACTGCAGGAACGTACCACCGAACACCCGCGTGAGACCGTGCAACGAGATGCCGTTCATGATCGCGCCCATGGCATGTTCACGGATCCCGAAGTGGAGGACCCGTCCGTAGGGCTCGCCCTTCCAGGAGTCGGTGGAGCGCTTGGCCGGGATGAACGAAGGCGCTCCCTCGATGGAGGTGTTGTTGGATCCGGCCAGGTCGGCCGAGCCACCCCACAGCTCCGGCAGGTGAGCGGCGACGGCGTTGATCACGGCGCCGGAAGCCTTGCGGGTGGCGACACCCTTCGGGTCGGCGTCGTAGGACGGGAGGTCTGCGTCCCAGCCCTCGGGGAGCCGGTGTGCCTTGAGTCGGTGCAGCAACTCGGCACCCTCGGGGCTGGCCTCGGCCCAGGCGGCGTATGCCTTGTCCCACTCGGCACCCGCTTCGGCCCCGCGTTCACGTGCCTTGCGGGTGTGGCCGATCACCTCGTCGGAGACGTCGAAGTTCCGGTCGGGGTCGAAGCCGAGGATCTTCTTGGTGGCGGCGACTTCTTCCTCCCCCAACGCCGAGCCGTGCGCGGCACCGGTGTTCTGTGCGTTGGGGGCCGGCCAGGCGATGATCGTGCGCAGATTGATGAAGGTGGGTCGGTCAGTGACCGACTTCGCCTCCTGGATGGCGTCCCACAGCGCCTGGACGTCCTCGCGGTATTCAGTGCCACCGTGGGTCCAGTCCACGTCGAGGACGTGCCACCCGTAGGCCTCGTAGCGCTGGGAGACGTCCTCGCTGAAGGCGACGTCGGTGTCGTCCTCGATCGAAATGTTGTTGTTGTCGTAGATCAGGACGAGGTTGCCGAGCTCCTGGTGGCCGGCGAGCGAGGATGCCTCGGACGAGACCCC
>JAKDNC010000011.1 GCA_030452025.1 Nocardioides sp.
GCTGCCGAGCTTCGGGATCGTCGCCCCGACGTTCCACATGACCGATCCGCCCGGGCTCGATCTCCCGGGCTGCGACATCGACCTCAAGTTCGTCCTGCACGGGTCCCAGGAGATCGTCGTGCACCGTCCGATCCCGACCAGTGGGACGGCTACGCAGAAAACCCGGATCAGCGACGTCTGGGACAAGGGCAAGGCCGCTGTCATCGTTCAGGAAGGCGTGGCCCACGACGAGTCCGGAGCCCCGTTGTGGACGGTCAGGTCCAGCATCTTCGTGCGCAACGAGGGCGGCTGGGGTGGCGAACGCGGCCCATCCACGAAGGTCGAGCTCCCGGATCGTCGTGCCGACGCGGAGACGACCTACGACGTGACTCCCCAGCAGGCAATGCTCTATCGCCTGTGTGGTGACCGGAACCCGCTGCACGCTGATCCCGAATTCGCCAAGGACGCGGGATTCCCGGCACCGATCCTGCACGGGCTCTGCTCCTACGGGATCGTGATGCGCGAGGTGGCCGACCTCGTCCTCGACTCGGACGCGACCCGAGTGGGCGGCTTCAGCGCTCGTTTCGCCGGGGTCGTCTTCCCCGGGGAGACCATCCGGACACAGGTCTGGGACGAGGGCGACAGGGTCTTGGTCAGCGCCACGATCGCCTCCGACCACGAGGACCGCGACGGCTCCCCCGTGCTGGCCGACTGCGTGGTCACCAAGGCCTGATCATCGGGTGGATGAGTTCCCTGGCGGCAACCCGATGCTCGCCCGGAACGCATCGAGACCCTCGACAGAGAGCGCATCCTCGCCGCGGACGAAGTCTGCGGGATCGAGGACGAGTTCCCGGTTGAGGGCCATCTCTCCCGACCCACGCGTCATCCGTCGCTCCCGCCCCTCGCGGTAGCCCACCTTCCGGCTGACCGCGAGTGAGGCGGGGTTGTCGACGAACGCGGCCGAGGTGACCTCCTGCGCGCCAAGGTGGTCGAAGAGGAAGGCGCACATGACCTGCCGCATCGCGGTGCCGATCCCCTGGCCCTGGAACCGGCGGCCGAGCCACGAGCCCGTCTCCCCGGTGCGGGTGATCCAGTAGTTCTCCGTGGTGATTCCCTGCACGCCGACCAGCTCGCCGTCGTGGAGCACCGCGAGGTTGAGCGCCCAGGACTCCGGGAGGAAGTCGGCGCGCGTGCGCCAGAAGTACTGCGCCGTGTTGCGGCTCAGGATGCCCGGGGGTGCGCTCGACCACGGGGCGTAGAACGGCCTCTCGTCCTCGCCGTGGATGCCGTTCTCGGCCAGCTGGCACAACGGCGGGATCAGGTCGTCGGTGATGCCGAGCAGCTGCACGGGCCCGGCAGTGACCCGCAGCCCCAGGGCGGGCAGTAGCTCCGCAACCGTCATTGCCTGGGATGCCCACCGGGGATCGGTGCCGACGCCTCGTAGGGAGCCCGCGTGAAGATGAACGTGGCCAGGTTGAGGTGGTTCACCGAGCCGTCCTCGTTGCGGACCACACGGAGAGTCTCGCCGTTCTGGTAGCCCGCGGTGCTCACCAGGCGATCGCCCTAGACTCGGTAGCGGTAGCCCACCACGCCGTTGCGGCGAACCACGAGTTGGTCAGCCTCCCAGGCGAAGACCATTGGTGTCGGACCCCAGTGCCACACCCCCAGCACCTCACGCGCCATGTCAGGGACGGAGGCCGAGGGCCGCCAGGCCTCGGGGATCGTGGGTTCGGACGCCTCGAGCTCCTCGAGCAGTGTGGTCGCGATTCCGGACGCGGGCAGTCCGGTCATGGCGTTGGCGAACGCGACAATGCCGGTGCGGCGCAACCGGTCGATGAAACAGGAGGCCACGAAGCCGGGCATCGACCCGGTGTGGCCGACCAGGACACCCGATCCGGCGCGGTGCATCTGGAAGCCGAGTCCCTGCGCGGACTCCAACGCCGACGGCAACGCCGCCGACTGCGGGATGTAGGCCTCCTCGAGGCGCTCCTTGGGCAGGATCTCCGGGTGCCCGTCGAGCAGGAACGCGCAGTACTTCGCGAGGTCACCCACCGTGCTCCACAGCTGGCCGGCCGGCGCCATCGCCCCGGTGTCCGGGTGCGGCTCGGCGATCAACTCGCCGCTGTAGGGGTGGATGCTGGTGCCCTCGGCGTGCGCGCCGTCGAACTGGTACGACGTCCGGCGCATCCCCAGCGGGTCGAGGATCCGGGTCTGCACGCACTCCCACCAGGTTGCATCACGGAGCCGTGCGACGACCTCGCCGAGCAAGGCGAACGCGAGGTTTGAGTAGTGGAACTGCTGCCCCCGCGGCAGTACACCGGTCGAGTCTGCATTGGCCGTCGAGAGCTCGTCGAAGGTGAGGCCGGGCGAGCGCTCCCACCAGGATCCGTTCGGCTCGGCCTGCATGCCCGAGTTGTGGGCGAGCAGGGACCGAATCGTCCGGTCCGCGTAGCCGACGTCTTCGAGCACGGTGGAGGCAGGGTCGTTGAGGCCCAGCGATCCTTCCTGGACCAGCTGGAGGATCAGCACTGCGGTGAACGTCTTGGTGATCGAACCGATCTTGTACTGCGTGTCCTCGGGATCACCGGGCACGTCGCCGTGTCCGCCGGACCACACCAGCGACCCGTCGCGTACGACGCCGGCCACGATGGAGGGCATCCGCCCCGCGACCTGGGCCTGCGCGATCTTCGCCTGCAGGCGTCGAGCGGTGACAGGCGCAACGGGGTCACTCGTCTGGCGGCTCATGCGAAGGCCTCCGGCGATGGACACGAGCAGACCAGGTTGCGGTCGCCGTACGCCTGGTCGACACGGCCGATCGGAGGCCAGTACTTGTCCGGGTCCGCACCGGTCGGGAAGACCGCGACCTCACGGGAGTAGGGACGCTCCCAGTCACCGACCAACGCGGTCGAGGTGTGTGGCGCACCGCGCAGGGGTGAGTCCTCAGGGGCCCACTCCCCCGCAGCGACCTGGTCGATCTCGCCGCGGATGGAGATCATCGCGTCGCAGAAGCGATCGATCTCGCCAAGATCCTCCGACTCCGTCGGCTCGACCATCAACGTTCCGGCCACGGGGAAGGACATCGTCGGTGCATGGAACCCGTAGTCGATGAGTCGCTTGGCCACATCGTCGACCGAGACCCCTGATTCCTTGGTGAGTCCACGCAGGTCGAGGATGCACTCATGGGCCACCAGGCCGTTGTGGCCGCGGTAGAGAACCGGGTAGTGGTCGCCGAGGCGATCGGCAATGTAGTTCGCCGCCAGGACCGCCACCGCGGTCGCACGGGTCAGGCCAGCACCACCCATCAGGCGGATGTAGGCCCAGGAGATCGGCAGGATTCCGGCGGATCCGTAGGGTGCTGCGCTGATCGGGCCGATGCCCTCGCGCTTGTCCGCCTCCGGGTGCTGTGCGTGGGAAGGCAGGTAGGGAGCGAGGTGTTCCCGCACCGCCACCGGACCCACGCCGGGGCCCCCTCCGCCGTGCGGGATGCAGAACGTCTTGTGCAGGTTCAGGTGGGACACGTCCCCACCGAACTCCCCCGGACGTGCGTAGCCCAGCAGTGCGTTGAGGTTGGCCCCGTCGACATAGACCTGTCCCCCGTGGGAGTGCACCGTCTCGCAAAGGGCCGTGATCGAATCCTCGTAGGCGCCGTGCGTGGAGGGGTAGGTCACCATGATGGCGGCCAGGTCCGCGGCGTGCTCCTCACACTGGGCGGAGAGGTCATCAAGGTCGATGGAGCCGTCGTCGTTCGCCTTCACGACCACGACCCGCATCCCGGCCATCACCGCGGAGGCCGCGTTGGTGCCGTGGGCCGAGGACGGGATCAGGCAGATGTCCCGCCGTCCCTGGCCGTTGGCCCGGTGGTAGCTCCGGATCGCCAGGAGGCCGGCGAGTTCGCCCTGGGAGCCCGCGTTGGGCTGGATCGACACCTTGTCGTAGCCGGTGACCTCGGCGAGCCATCCCTCGAGGTCCGCGACCAGCCGTCGGTAGCCAGACGCATCGGCCGCCGGTGCGAACGGATGCAGGTCGGCGAAGCCCGGTTGGCTGATCGGCTCCATCTCGGTGGTCGCGTTCAGCTTCATCGTGCAGGAACCGAGCGGGATCATCCCACGGTCCAGGGCGTAGTCACGGGCCGAGAGCCGGCGCAGGTAACGCAGCATCTGGGTCTCGCTGTGGTGGCTGGAGAAGACCTCGTGGGTCAGGTAGTCGCTCTGGCGGCGCAACCCGTCGGGAAGTGCGTCCCCGGCGGCCCCGTCGGCGGCGTCCAGATCTGCAGTGACCCCGAATGCCTTCAGGATGCTGGTCACCGTCGAACGTGACGTCGTCTCGGACGTCGACAGGGCGACCCGGTCCTCGTCGACGAGGCGCAGGTGGAGCCCCAGGCTGCGCGCGGAGGTGACCACGTCGGCGGCGCGCCCGGGGACCCGGACGCTCAAGGTGTCGAAGTACTCGGCGTGCTCGATCTCGAGCCCGCCGTCGGCCAGTGCCCTCGCGATCACCGCGGCGTAGCGGTGGGTGCGGGTCGCGATCGTCCGGAGGCCCGCAGCGCCGTGGTAGACGGCGTACATCGAGGCGACGACGGCCAGCAGCACCTGCGCTGTGCAGATGTTGGAGGTCGCCTTGTCCCGGCGGATGTGCTGCTCGCGGGTCTGCAGCGCAAGGCGGTACGCCGGTCGGCCGGCGTTGTCGACCGACACCCCCACCAGACGCCCGGGCAGGTGGCGCTCGAGCCCGGATCTGACCGCCATGTAGCCGGCGTGCGGACCGCCGTAGAACAGCGGGACACCGAACCGTTGGGACGAACCGACCGCGACGTCGGCCCCCAGTTCGCCCGGGGACTCGAGAAGGGTCAACCCGAGCAGGTCGGCGGCCACGACCGCCAGGGCGCCGCGCGCGTGGGTCTCCTCGATGATCGGACGCGGGTCGAAGATCCGGCCGGAGGCGCCGGGGTACTGCACCAGGACGCCGCAGAGCTCGCCGTCGGGCAGGCCCTCGGACAAATCGGAGACGACCACCTTGATGCCCATCGCATCGGCGCGGGTGCGGACCACGTCAATGGTCTGCGGGAGTGCGTCGGCGTCGACCACAAAGGGGCCTGATGCCTTCCGGTTGCCGCGGCGTAGAAGCGTCATCGCCTCCGCTGCGGCAGTGCCCTCGTCGAGGAGCGAAGAGTTCGCGGTCGGCAGGCCGGTGAGGTCTCCGATCATGGTCTGGAAGTTCAGCAGAGCCTCGAGACGACCTTGGGAGATCTCGGGTTGGTAGGGGGTGTAGGCGGTGTACCAGCTCGGGTCCTCGAGCACGTTGCGCCGGATCACCGGTGGAGTGACCGTCCCGTGGTAGCCGAGGCCGATCAGTGACTCAGCCGGACGGTTGGCGCCCGCGAGGTCGCGCAGCTCGCGGGCAACAGCCCTCTCGGAGGCCGGTCTCGGGAGGTCGAGCTCGGCAACGGAGCGGATGCCACCGGGCACAGCTGCCGACATCAGGTCGTCGAGGCTGCGGTGCCCCAGGCTGGCCAGCATCGTGGCAACCTCAGTCTCCGTGGGACCGATGTGCCGGTCGCTGAACGGCTGTGCATTGTCGAGCTCGGCAAGTGACTGATGGTCGGACACAGAGGGGACTCCTGAAATGGCTGAGGCAACGTTGTCGGCGTTCGCCTCCCCCTCTGTCGTCACCCGCACGCGGATCTCTCCAGAGTTGCCTGCTCCGCACGGTCCTGGCGCCTGAGAGGTTCCGGGGAGGGGTTGCCCCTTCGGCGCTCCGTTCCCGGTCGGTGACCGGGCGAAGACTCTCCCGTGCGGGATAGTCAGCGCCAGCAATCTACCACTGACACCATGTGCGCGGTGTTTGGCCGAGTGTCGGGTGAGTCGATCAGCCGATCTTGCGGACGCGGCGGGCGGCGAGCTCGTCGGACGAGGTGTCCTCGACCGGCGCGGTCGCGGCGGTGCGCTCGCTGGGCAGCTCGGCCAACGATCCCTCGATCTCGCGCCAGACACCACCGATGGCGATGCCGAAAACGCCCTGGCCCCCCTGGAGCAGGTCGATCACCTCGTCGTTGCTGGTGCACTCGTAGACCGACGCGCCGTCGCTCATCAGGGTCACGCGGGTCAGGTCCTCGGTGCCCCGCTCACGCAGGTGCTGGACCGCGGAGCGGATCTGCTGCAGCGAGATCCCTGCGTCGAGCAGGCGCTTGATGACCTTGAGGATCAAAATGTCCCGGAAGGAGTAGAGCCGCTGCGTCCCCGAGCCGGTGGCCCCCCGGACCGTGGGCTCGATCAGGCCGGTTCGGGCCCAGTAGTCGAGCTGGCGGTAGGTGATGCCGGCGGCATTGCACGCGGTCGGTCCGCGATAACCCAAGTCGCTGGGAAGCGGCGACACGTCGTCGGTGAAGAGCAGGCCCTGCTCGTCGGCCAGCCCTGCAGCCAGCCCTGCTGCCTCTTCGCCGGCCACGTCGATGGGCCTGTCCACCGAACCGTTCTCGTTCCTTGCCACGTCGACCCTCCGGTCAGTTACTCCGATGAACGCAACTCCTGGGGGAAGGACGTCGCGATCGCCGGAATCGGTGACCACAACGGTGGAGTTACAACAGAGACACTTCAAACTAAGCCCCCACGGTGGGGTGGTCAACCAGCGAAGCCGCGTGTCGCAACCCTCAACCTCACCTTGAAGGTGAGGGTTCAGGCGGTCAGGTGCTCTCGAAATCCTCGGGGGTCACGTGGTCGAGGAACTCACGGAACTTCTCGACCTCATCCTCCTGCTCCTCCGGCACGGCCAACCCGGCTTCCTCCAGCACCGACTCCGCCGCCACTATCTTGGTCCCCGTCCGCAGCGCCAGCGCGATCGAGTCCGAGGGCCGGGCGCTCACCTCCAGGCCGTCCTCGAAGACCAACAGTGCGTAGAAGACACCGTCACGCATGTCGGTGATCCGCACCTCGGCCAGCGAGTTCCCGGTTTCGTCGAGGATGTTCTTGAGAAGGTCGTGGGTCAGCGGACGCGGAGGCACGACGCCCTGCTGGGCGAACGCGATCGCCGTGGCCTCGACCGCGCCGATCCAGATCGGGAGATAACGCTCTCCCGTCACCTCCCGGAGCAGGACGATCGGCTGGTTCGACGGCATCTCGACCCTGACTCCGATGACATCCACTTCACGCATGGATCCACCCTACTCCGCGGGTCCGGGGCGGCAATGGCCCCTCGACCGAAGGGGCTTCGGCCTTCCTCAGGAACGCAAGCCAGCCTTGACCAGCGTGGCGTGGAGCTTGACCGAGAGCGCCGCGATCTCGCCCACAGCTTGGTCCGCTCTCCCCCGCGCACCGGCGTTGTGACCGTTGCGCATGGGTGCAACCACCTGCTCGACCAGTCCGACCTCACGGTCCGCAGCGGTCTTGAACGCCCGCAGGTGCCGGGGTTCGAAGCCGAAACCGGCCAACTCACAGGCGGTTTTGGCAATGACCAGGTCGTCGGCATCGAAGTGGCCGCTGCGGCTCGCACGGACCAGCCCGTACGCCTCGAGCTCTCCCAGCAGATCCTCGTCGATCTCGGCGACCTTGAGCAGCTCCTTGCGGGAGATCCGCAGATCGGAGCGCTGGGTGAACGACTCCGCTGACGGCACACCGTCGGTGGCCAGCACCACACTCGGAACGGTGGGGACGACACCCTCGATGGCGGGCGGCTCGAGACCTCGGTCCAGCGCGTCGAGATGCTCCCCGATCACCTTGAGCGGCAAGTAGTGGTCGCGCTGCATCCGCAGGATGTAACGCAGTCGCTCCACGTCGTGGGAGGTGTACTTGCGATAACCCGCCGACGTGCGCTCGGGATCGATCAGCCCCTGGTCCTCGAGGAACCGGAGCTTGGAGATGCGGACGCCGGGAAAGTCGGTGGTGAGCTTCGCCAGGACCTCCCCGATGTTCATCCGCGCCCGAGATGACGCTGCGGACGATGCCATCGGGCTCAGCCGTTCGCCGGGTGGCTTGCAAAGAACACGAGGCGATACTTGCCGATCTGGACCTCGTCGCCGTCGTTGAGGATCACGTCGTCGATACGATCCCGATTGACGTAGGTGCCATTGAGGCTCCCGGAGTCGGAGACGTTGAACGTGGCGCCGTTGCGACGGAACTCGGCATGCCGACGCGACACCGTGACGTCGTCGAGGAAGATCTCGCTCTCCGGGTGTCGACCCGCGCTGGTCAGGTCGGCATCGAGCAGGAATCGGGCGCCCGCGCTGGGACCTCGCTGCACGACGAGGAGTGCATGTCCGCTGGGCAGCGCATCGACCGCTTCGGAGTCGGCCGGGTTGAGCCTCCGGTCGTCAGGCTCGGGGGTCGTCTCCGGAGCCCCGAACGTGATCGTGGCCGTCGACTCGGCCGGCGACTCCTCGGCTCCGACCGCCGCCGGCTCGGCGCCCGAGTCGGCAGGGACAAGTCGATGTCCACACTGGGCACAGAACCGAGCATCCTCAGGATTCTGCCTGCCACAGCTGGTGCAGAACGGCATTTGTGCGACCCTCCGGTAAAGCGACAACAACCCTCAACGACTGGTCGAGGTTGACGGTGCCAACCTATCAGTCGTCGAGTGAGGCCTGATACGAATCGGCGTTCATCAACGACTCGACCACAGCCGGGTCGGCCGGTGTCACCTCGAAGAGCCACCCCTCGCCGTACGGATCGGAGTTGACCAGCTCGGGGGTGGCCTCCAGCGCGGAGTTGGCAGCGACGACCTCACCAGTCACCGGCGCGTAGATGTCACTGACCGACTTGGTGGACTCCAGCTCGCCGACAGTCGTGCCGGAAGTGAGGGCCTCGCCCACCTCGGGCAGCGAGACGTAGACGATGTCGCCCAGCGCGTCCTGGGCGAAGTGGGTGATGCCGATCCGCAACGACCCCTCGCTCTCGCCGGGGGTGCGCACCCACTCGTGCTCGCTGGTGTACTTCAGGTCTTCGGGGTACACGGGTGACTCTCCCTCTGTTTCGGGCCCACCTGTTTCGGGTCGGCTTGTGGACGGCAGGCTACTGCTCCGGGCGGGGCTCCGCGAAGTCTCCCGGCCGTTCTTTCACGACCGATTCGATGAGGACCTCGTCCGGCTCCTCGAACTGCACCGATCCGCCTTCCTCTCCCACGCGTTCGGTGGGGCCGGAGGGGAAGTCCAACGAGCCGGCCAGCGTCGTCGGCTCACCGATCACGTCGATGACATACGGAGCCTCGATCAGCTCCCCGTCGAACTCGATGCCGAGAGTGGTCTGCTCGATGGAGGTCTGGGCGATCACACGGACACGGTCATTGACCTCGATCGCCTCGGCGCCGGCGGCCCGGAGCTCCTGGAGTGCGTCGAGGAGGGTGCTGTACTTCACCGTGCCGGCCTCGTCGGTGATGGTGATGCGCACCCCCGGCCCGGTGGCGGGCAGGGTGCCGGCCAGGATCCCGTAGACCGCCGCGTCCTCGCGGGCCTTGTCGAGCGCGGCCTGTCGACGTGAGGAGCTCGAACGCAAGTCGTCGCGGGTCTCGCTGAGGCGGGCGATCTCGCTGCGGGCCCGCTCGGTCGAGGCGGAGAGACCGTCGAAGACCCGGATCAGGTCCGCCTGGCGAAGCCCCGTGTAGTCGTCATCGCGCTCGTTGCTCTGCACCTGGGTCATCGCCGCGAAACCCACGAAGGCGAGCAGGACTGCCACGATCGCCTGACCCCGGGACGGGCGGCTCATGAAGGCCCGCTGAAGGCGCTCCCGGCCGGTTGACGGGGCATTCGACGCTGGCTTGGCCGGCTCTGTGTCCTCAGGCATGGAAGATGTGCCGCCTGATCGCTGCCACGTTGGAGAAGATCCGGATACCGAGCACGACGATGACGCCGGTCGAGAGCTGCCCTCCGACCCCGAGCTTGTCACCGAGGAAGACGATGGCCGCCGCGATCACGATGTTGCTGAAGAAGGAGACGACGAAGACCTTGTCGTCAAATATCCCGTCCAGGAAGGCGCGAAGCGCACCGAAGACCGCGTCCAGCGCGGCCACCACGGCGATCGGGAGGTAGGGCTCCAGCCACAGCGGCACGTCGGGCTGGAGGAACAGGCCCAGCAGTATGCCGAGCAGAAGTCCGAGAGCTGCGATCACGGGGTTGCCTCCTTCATCGACGACCTGCTGGGGATCTCGACCGACCGCAGTTGCGGCCGACGACTCGCGGGGAGCGAGAGATTGTCATCGTTGACCATCTCGAACTCGAAACCAAAAGCGGACTTCAGGCTCATCCATTCCACACCCCCGGACGTCTCGGCGAACAAGGACTGCATCGTATTCGGGTTTCCGATCGCCAGGACCGTGTACGGCGGCTTCAGCGGGCGGCTGTTCACGAGGATGGCCGACGCAGCGCTCCGGATCCCGGTGACGCTGGTCAGTCGCTGGCCGTTGATGGAGATCGCCTCGGCACCCGCCGCCCACAGTCCGTCGACCAACACCGCGAGGTCCTCGTCGCGGATCCTTCCGTCACTGCTGCCGTCAAGGGAGTCGCCAGCCTTGATCCTGACTCCCGGACCAGTCACGGGGGCGAACCCGGCCACGCCCCGGGTCTCCAGCAGCTTGCCGATGACGCCGTTCTCGGTGGCGGTGAGCTGACTGTCGGTCACAATTAGGTCGGCGTTCTCCGCTCGCAGGTCCCCGATGCGCTCCTGCTCGGAGCGCAGATCGCTGCGGGCACTGGTGATCTGACGGATCAGCGCCTGCCGCCCTTCCTCGGTCGTGGCCGCGTTGCGCGAGGTCTGCACCACCGCGATGATGATCATCAGACCGAAGAGCACCGCGACCAGGGCCGCCGTACGCCGTGGACTGTGCTGCACCGCCGGCTCTCCTGTCGCGGCGCGGCGATCGGCGACGTGCTGGTAGTCACCGTCGAGAGAGTCGGCGGTGATCCGGTTGAGCAACGGTTGGGTGACGTGCTCAGGAAGCTTGGTCTCCTCAGCCACCGTCGAGCACCGGGGCCCTTCGATGGGGGTCCTTGAGCAGCTTGCGGACCTGCCATGCGTAGAGCACCCCGGCCCACCAGTAGAGCCCGATGCCCCACCAGGCGAACGCCCAGCCGAAGACCTCAGCGAGTGTGCTGACCGCGCCTTCGCCATCACCGAGCAGGAGCAGTGGGAACGCGTACAGCAGGTTGAACGTCGCCGCCTTCCCGAGGAAGTGAACCGGTAGGGCGCTGTAGCCACGGGTGCGCAGGAACGGCACCAGTCCCCACAGCAGCAGGTCACGCAGAGGCAACAGCAGCGCCACCCACCAGGGAATGATGTCGCGCATCGCGAGGGCGAGGACCACCGCGAGGATGTAGAGACGGTCGGCGACCGGATCCAGGACCTCTCCGAGCGAGGAGAACTGGTCGAGCTTGCGGGCCAGGTAGCCGTCGAGGAAGTCGGTGAACCCCGACAGCATCAGAAGCCCGAGCGCCCACAAGTCCTCCTCGGGGCCGAGGACCAGCCACAAGAAGACAGGCACGCCGGCCAGACGGGCCATGCTCAGCACGTTGGGCAGGGTCCAGACCCGGTCACTGTTCTGCCGTCCGTGCTGCACGTCTTCTTGCCCAACTCTCCACGATGGATGCCGAAAGTCACCCTAGGCCATCGGCGGTGGCGCTCAGTTCGCCTCGTCCAGGTGGGCGGCGTCGCGGATCTCCCCGACCAGTTCCTCGAGGACGTCCTCGAGGGTGACCAGACCGAGGGTCGCCCCGTGCTCGTCGACCACGCGGGCCATGTGTGCACCCTTGCGTTGGAGGGTCTCCAGGGCATCGTGGAGCACCGCGTCCGGCCGGACGCTGGCGAACGGACGGATCCACTTGTCGTCGACCACGCGGTCACGACGATCGGCCGCGGTCTCGAGGACGTCCTTGATGTGCAGGTAACCGATCGGTTCGCCGTCGTCTCCGCAGACCGGGAATCGTGAGTAGCCAGTCGCTGCACATGCTGCCTCGACGTCGGCTGCGGTGCACCCGCGCTCGAGGGTCGAGAGGCCGTCCAGCGGGAGCAGCACCGTCTCCATGCCCCGCTCGGTGAAGCCGAGTGCGCCAGCCAGCCGGTCGTACTCCTCCGCGGCGATCATGCCCTCGCCTCGCGACTCCTCGACGAGGGCCGCGACCTCCTCCCGCGTGAAGGTGGAGGTGACCTCGTCCTTCGGCTCGATCCGCATCAACCGGAGAGTCACGTTGGCAATCGCGTTGAGCCCCACGATGATCGGGTGCAGCATCGTGACGATGGCCATCATCGGCGTGCCCAGAAGGATCGCTGCCCGGTCGGGGCCGGCAATCGCGATGTTCTTCGGCACCATCTCCCCCAGCACCACGTGCAGGTAGACCACGATCGCCATCGCGATGACGAACGCGATCGGGTGCAGGAGCTCGTCCGGAACGGAGATCGTCTCCAACAGCGGCTCGATCAGGTGAGCCACTGCCGGTTCCCCCACGGCACCGAGCCCCACAGAGCAGATGGTGATGCCGAGCTGAGCCCCGGCCATCACCAGCGAGACGTTCTCCATCGCGCGCAGCGTCGTACGCGCCATCGATGAGCCGGCCTGGGCACGTGGCTCGATCTGGGTCCGACGCGCCGAGACCAACGCAAACTCGGCGCCGACGAAGAAGGCGTTGAAACCGAGCAGGAGGACGGTGAGGAGCACCGCAGTCCAGTCACTCATCCGGGACCTCCCCGGTCCGCACGGAGAGTCTGATCCGGTCCACCCGCAGTCCGTCCATGTGCTCGACCTTCAGGACGGCGTAGTCCGGCGGGAGCTCCTCGTCCTCGTCGTCGAGCTGGAGCGGGAGTGGCACCTCGGTCACATCGCCCGCCACGGGGACTCGACCGAACTCACGAAGGACCAGCCCGGCGATGGTGTCGTAGTCCTCGTTGACCGGCAGGTCAATGCCGGTGACGTCCTCGACCTCGTCGGGGCGGAGCAGCCCGGACAGGGACCACGAGCCGTCACGGCGCTGGCGCGCCCGTGAGCCGAGGCGGTCGTGCTCGTCGGAGATGTCCCCGACGATCTCCTCGACGACGTCCTCGAGGGTCACGATGCCGGCCTGGCCGCCGTACTCGTCGAGGACTACGGCCATCTGGAACCCGTCGCGGCGCAACAGCGCCAGCAGGGGGTCGAGCTTGAGGGAGTCGGGCACCACGATCGCCTTGACCATGATGTGCTTGATCCGCGTGGTCGGGCGCTCGTGCAGGGGAAGGGCGACCGCGTGCTTGACATGGACGGTGCCGACCACGGCCTCACTGTCGTCGAGCACAGGGAAGCGCGAGTGGCCGGTCTGCCGGGCGAGTTCGATCACCGAGGCGGCCCGGTCGGTCTCCTCGACGCTGGTGGTGCGCACCCGGGGCGTCATGATCTCCCCCGCGGTGCGCGTGCCGAACTCCACCGAACGCTCCATCAGCTCGGCGGTGCCCTCGTCGAGAGTGCCCTGGTCGGCGGAGCGCGAGATCAGCGAGGCGAGCTCGTTGGAGCTGCGCGCTGACCGGAGCTCCTCTTGCGGTTCGATTCCCATGCGTCGGACCAGGGTGTTGGCCGAGCCGTTGAGGAACTTGATGGGGATCTTGTTGATCGCGGTGAAGACGCGCTGGAACCCCGCGGTCGCCTTGGCGGTCTGCAGGGGCATGGCGATCGCGAGGTTCTTCGGGACCAGCTCGCCGTAGATCATGGTCATCGCCGTGCTGATCACCAGCGCGATGCCGATCGCGACCGGATGCACCGCCCCCGAGGGTACGCCGGCCGAGGCGAGGGGGTCCCGGATCAGGCTGGCGATGGCCGGTTCGGCGAGGAAACCGATCGCCAGATTGGTCACGGTGATTCCGACCTGGGCGCCGGAGAGCTGGGTCGAGAGATGCTTGAGGGCCTTCTGCACTCCGACCGCTCTGCCGTCACCGTCGGCCACCGCGCGGTCGACCGCCCGGCGATCCACGGTGACGAGCGCGAACTCCGCGGCCACGAAGACGCCGCAGGCAAGCACGAGCAGGATCGCGGCCCCGAGGAGCAGCAGTTCGATCATCGGTGCTCTCCCCCACTCAGGCCGGGATCAACGAGCAAGGGACTTTGAGGACCGTCCATGAGGGTGTGCGTCATCCATCATCTGTTGGGGTGGGTACAGCGCAGAAGACTACCGAACAACGCACGGACCCGGTGAGTTCAGGCCATCAGAACCAGGAGTGGCGCTCCTGGGAGGCTGGGCCAGGCACCGGCCCCGGAGCGGTGGATCACACGTTCCTGCGGTACTGCCCGCCCACCTCGAAGAAGGCCTCGGTCACCTGCTGCAGTGAGCACACCCGCGCGGCGTCCATCAGGACGGCGAAGACGTTCTCACCGGAGATCGCTGCTTCCTTGAGCCGGGCAATGGCCTCCGCGGCGTCGGTGCGGTGGGTCTTCTGGAAGGAGTGCACCCGGTCCAGCTGGGACTTCTTCTCCGCCTCGGTGGCGCGTGCCAGCTCCACGGTGTGTTCCTCCTCCTCGGCGTTCGCCGGGCGACGGAATGTGTTCACACCCACGATCGGGAGGCTGCCGTCGTGCTTGCGGTGCTCGTAGAGCATCGACTCGTCCTGGATCCGGCCACGCTGGTAGCCGGTCTCCATCGCGCCGAGCACGCCACCGCGCTCGTTGATCCGATCGAACTCCTCGAGCACGGCTGCCTCGACCATGTCGGTCAGCTCGTCGATGATGAACGAGCCCTGGAGCGGGTTTTCGTTCATCGCCAGGCCCCACTCCTTGTTGATGATCATCTGGATCGCCAACGCACGGCGGACCGAGTCCTCGCTGGGCGTGGTGACCGCCTCGTCGAAGGCGTTGGTGTGCAGGGAGTTGGCGTTGTCATAGATCGCGATCAGTGCCTGGAGCGTCGTACGAATGTCGTTGAAGTCCATTTCCTGCGCGTGCAGCGACCGGCCCGAGGTCTGGACGTGGTACTTCAGCTTCTGCGACCGCTCGTTGGCGCCGTACTTCTCCTTCATGGCGACCGCCCAGATCCGGCGTGCGACGCGACCGATGACGGAGTACTCCGGGTCCATGCCGTTGGAGAAGAAGAAGGACAGGTTCGGCGCGAAGTCGTCGATGTCCATGCCGCGAGCAAGGTACGCCTCGACGTAGGTGAAGCCGTTGGCCAGCGTGAACGCCAGCTGGCTGATCGGGTTCGCCCCGGCCTCGGCGATGTGGTAGCCGGAGATGGAGACCGAGTAGAAGTTGCGGATCTGGTTCTCGATGAACCACTCCTGGATGTCGGCCATCATCCGCAGGCTGAACTCGGTGGAGAACAGGCAGGTGTTCTGCCCCTGGTCCTCCTTGAGGATGTCGGCCTGGACGGTGCCGCGGACGTTCGCCAGGGCGTACGCCGCCAGTTGGGCGGACTCCTCCTCGCCGGGCTCGCGTCCCTTCTCCTCGCGGAAGGCGTCCATCTGCTGGTCGATGACTGTGTTCAGGAAGAACGCAAGCACCGTCGGCGCCGGCCCGTTGATGGTCATCGAGACCGACGTCATCGGCGAGGAGAGGTCGAAGCCGTCGTAGAGCACCTTCATGTCGTCGAGCGTCGCGACCGAGACGCCCGAGGTGCCGACCTTGCCATAGACGTCGGGGCGCGGGTCGGGGTCGCGACCATAGAGCGTCACCGAGTCGAACGCAGTCGAGAGGCGGGTGGCCTCGCCGTCCTCGGAGAGGATCTTGAAGCGCCGGTTGGTGCGGGCCGGGTCGCCCTCGCCGGCGAACATGCGGGCGGGGTCCTCGCCGTCACGCTTGAAGGAGAAGACGCCGGCGGCGTAAGGGAAGTGGCCGGGCAGGTTCTCGCGGCGCCAGTAGCGCACCAACTCACCATGTTCGGTGAAACGCGGCAAGGCGACGCGGGAGATCTTGTTGCCCGAGAGCGACTCGCGAGTCAACTTGGTGTGGATCTCCTTGTCGCGGACCCTCACCACCTGCTCGTCGCCGGAGTAGGACTCGACGACGGCCGGCCAGTTGGCGATCTGTTCGGCGAGCTCGTGGGGCATGTCCTTGCGCGCCTTCCCGAGCAGCTCGGAGACGTCCTGTGACTCGGGAAGCTCTTCGGCGACTGCCTCGACTCGCTGCACACGGCACGCGGCAGCGACCAGCTTTTCGGTCTCCGCGTGGTAATTGCGCACCGTCTCGGTGATCTCGGTGAGGTAGCGGACACGATTGGTAGGGACGACCTGAGCGATGCCCGAGGAGTGGCGTACGTCGACCCGGGGCAGGACTCCTTCGCCGATCGGGAGGCCGTGCTCTCCGAGGGACCCCAGGAGGTGCTGGTAGAGCGCGGTGACGCCGTCGTCGTTGAACGTGGCGGCCGAGGTGCCGTAGACGGGCATGTCCTCGGGCGACGTACCGAACGCCTCACGGTTGCGGACCAGCTGGCGGCCCACGTCGCGCAGCGCATCCATGGCGCCGCGGCGTTCGAACTTGTTGATCGCGATGGTGTCGGCGAAGTCGAGCATGTCGATCTTCTCCAGCTGCGAGGCGGCACCGAACTCGGGCGTCATCACATACATCGACGAGTCGACGTAGGGCAGGACGCCCGCGTCACCCTGGCCGATGCCGGGAGTCTCGACGATGACGAGGTCGTTGCCCGCGGCCTTGAGGATTGCGATGACGTCAGCCAGACCGTCCGGGATCTCGTGGTTGCCCCGGGTGGCCAGGGAACGGAACATGGTGCGTTCGCCGTCGAGTGCGTTCATCCGGATGCGGTCACCCAACAGGGCCCCGCCACCACGACGACGGGTCGGGTCCACGGCGATCACGGCGATCCGGAGCTTGTCCTCCTGGTCGACGCGAAATCGGCGGACCAACTCGTCGGTGAGGCTCGACTTCCCCGAGCCACCGGTGCCGGTGATGCCCAGGACGGGAACGGTGCGGGCGTCGGCCGCCGCGTGGATCTCGGTGCGCAGGGACTCGGGCAGCTCGCCGAGCTCGGCGCCGGTCAGTGCCCGGGCCACGGCGAAGCGGTCGCCGCCGATGACTGCCTCGGAGGTCACCCCCTTGAGCTTCCAGAGATCGACGTCGCAGTCCTTGATCATCGAGTTGATCATCCCGACCAGGCCCATGGACTGGCCGTCCTCGGGCGAGAAGATCTTGACACCGTGCTTCGCGAGGCGAGCGATCTCTTCGGGGACGATCACGCCGCCCCCGCCGCCGTACACCTTGATGTGTCCGGCGCCACGCTCCTTGAGCGACTCGACGAGATACTCGAAGTACTCGACGTGACCACCTTGGTAGGACGAGACGGCAACGCCCTGCACGTCCTCCTCGATGGCGGCGTCGACAACCTCGGAGACTGCACGGTTGTGACCGAGGTGGATCACCTCGGCGCCCTGCGACTGCAGGATCCGCCGCATGATGTTGATCGATGCATCATGGCCGTCGAAGAGGCTCGACGCGGTCACGAAACGGACCGGGTTCGACGGTTTGTGCAGTGAGTTCGAGGTGTCGACTGACTTGCTCACGAGTGCTCCAAAAAAGTGGCCGGTGACCCGGCCGCAGGAATTAGTAGGACGTCCTACCTAAATAATAGGACATCCAATCAATTCCCGGCAAACGTCCCGGCCAACTCGTCCCAGGCCTCCACCAGGGCAGGGCCGTACCACGTGAGCAGCCGCCCGCTCACCAGCCGCGTCGGGCAGCCGGTGAACATCTCCGGTCCGTCCTCGGCGGTGAACACGTAGGGCTCGTCCGGCAGTAGTACGACGTCCGGGTCCCGCCGCTCGATGTCGGCCACCTCGACCGCCGGATAGCGGCCCTCGTGGTCGTCGTAGACGTTGCGCAACCCGATGCGGCGCAGCACATCACCGGTGAAGGTGTCGCGTCCCACGACCATCCACGGGTCACGCCAGATCGGTACGGCGACCCGTGCCACCTCGTCGGGGACCTCACCGCACCACTGCCTGCGCGCCCGCACCAGCCACTCCGGTAAGTCGCCCCCGAGGACGTCGCAGAAGAGGCGATCCATCGCGTCAACGGCTTGGGGCACGGACTCGGTGACGGTCACCCACACGGCAATGCCACGATCGCGCAGGCGATGCACGTCGAGCTCGCGGTTCTCCTCCATGTTGGCGATGACCAGGTCGGGTTCGAGGTCGGCGATCGCGCGGAGGTCCGGGTTCTTGGTGCCTCGCACGCGGGGCACGTCGAGGTCCGCCGGGTGCGTGCACCAGTCGGTCGCGCCCACCAGCAGGCCGGGTCGCGACACGGCCAGCGCCTCGGTCAGCGACGGCACGAGGGACACCACGCGTGCCGGGGGGATCTCGAGCGCGACCGGCACGCCCATGTCGTCGAGAAGGTCGCTCATGCACTCCAGCCTAGTGAGCCTCGGTCCGCGCCTGTCCTCGTGGCGCCGATCAGCGGGGCTTGCCGACCGCGTCCCGGATCACGTCGCCGGCGTCCCAGTCATTCACGTGCATCGCCGCGGCCACCACGCCGTCCTTGATCCAGAACGCGCGGAACGTGCCGCTCTCAGGGGCGCCCTCGAACTCGACGGAGTCGTAGCCGTCCGGGCCGACGCTGCCGACGTACTCCATCCCGAGGTCGTACTGGTCGGTGAAGAAGTACGGCAATCGCTCGTACGCCTCGTCGGCGCCCAGCATCACGCGCGCGGCGTGTTTGCCCTGCTCGATCGCGGTTTCCCAGTGCTCGACCCGGATCCGGCGTCCGAGCGTCGGGTGCTGCTGGTTGGCGAGGTCGCCGGCGGCGAAGACACGCGGATCCGAGGTGCGCAGGAGTTCGTTGACCAGCACTCCGTTCTCGACCTCCAGCCCGGCCTGGCGGGCCAGTTCAGTGACGGGCTGCACGCCGATGCC
>JAKDNC010000375.1 GCA_030452025.1 Nocardioides sp.
ACACGCCGCTGAAGAACGTGCCCGTGTCATTGAAGCCCGTATCGGGCAGGATCGCGCCATCTGTGTCCGTGGAACCTGGGCGGGTGCTGCCGGAGGTTACCCGAAGGCTCAGTTTTGTGCTGACCATTGTGTCATTGGCGTCAGTGAGTGTGATCGTGAACTGGCGCATTTCTACAGCGGTGGGGGTGCCGCTGATGATTCCGGTGGTTTGGTCCAGGCTCAACCCTGTGGGCAGTGAACCGTCACTGATGGTCCACGTATAGCCCGGGTGGCCTCCGTTGGCCGTCATGGTGGTCGTGTACTTGGTTCCGACGTGGCCGTCGGGGAGGCTGGTGGTTGTGATTGTAGGTAGGTCTGTGACCCAGCCGGCGTACAGTTCCAAGTCACCGCTGATGCTGTTGGTGAAGTCCCATGCGGTGGCACCGTCAGCGGTGGTGTACCAACCAGTAAACGCGTAGCCGACACGGACCGGATCGTCGGGCTTGGACACCGGCGAACCGGAATCGACAGGTACAGGCCCGACGGGAGTGCCGCCCTGGCTGTGGAAGGTCACGGTGTAGGAGGCGAAGGCCCACTGGGCATACAGTCTTTGACCCGCAGCAGCAGTCGTGTCGCTGGTGTTGATTGCGGCGCCGCCGGAAGCGGCGTCGAACCAGCCCGCGAGGGTGTGCCCAGATCGTGTCGGCCACGAGGTGATCGTGCGCTGCAACGCCCCAACGGCATGTCCGATGGTGTCACTGTAGGCGATCGCCTCAGATGAATCGCCGGTATTGGCATCAAAGTGCACCTGGGTCGTGGTGCCGGCCCAAGGCGCGCCGGACGAACTTCCTGCACCGCCGTCGCCACCTGCACCGCCGTCGCCACCAGCGACATCGCCGTGGCCACCGGTACCACCGTCACCGCCGGGACCGCCACCCATGTTGGACACCGACAGGCTCGCATCTGCCGCGAACACGACAGTGCCGTGGTTGGTGATCGCGGTTCCTGTGGCTCCGCCCGTTCCACCTGAGCCTCCGTCGCCGCCACTAGCACTGGTGTCGGTGCCGCCATTACCCCCATTGCCGCCCGCGCCACCATCAGCGCCTGTCACCTTGAGGTGAAGAGAACTGTTGGTCAAAGCGAGGGTGCCATGGTTGAGGATACCGATTCCACCGGCTCCTCCTTGGCCTCCCCTACCGCCGGTACCACCACTGCCCGATCCGCTGGGACCTGTAAGGCTGCCATTGCCGCCACTACCCCCATCGCCTCCGATACCGCCGAGCGAGCTCACCTCGAGCGTTCCGCCGGTAATGGTCAAAATCCCGTTGTTAGTCAGGCCAGTTCCACCTGCAACGCCGGTGACGCCGCTCGCTCCGTCGGGACCGGGGGTCCCATCAGCACTCCCGTTGCCGCCGCTACCGGCCTGACTCCCGTCGCCGCCGTCGGCGTTGAGGATCAAACGGTGACCGGCAAGATCCACGCTGAAGGCGATCCCCGAACTCAAGTTGAGGCCAGAGACGGTGATGTCGGCCCCCAAGGTGACACTGCCACCGTCAGTTGCGGTCGAGAACACCTGAAGTAGTTCAGATCCCGTCGTCACCGGGGCACCCGCAGCTGTGGCAGGCGAAGCAGGCAACAGGGCTGTCGCCGATGCCAGCATTACCGTGGCAGCAAACGCCACGACATGCCGGGGGGCCCATACACAACGACGCCACAAGACAGGCGTATGGCGGGCGTCGGAGGGAGTAGGCATCGCGGCGACCTTTACAAATTGCACTGGCTAAGAGACACAGAACGAGCCCCACGTTACCCAATGACAGCGGTCCACCAGTTTCCACGGAGTCATAGATGATGATATGAGGTCCACTACGCAACTGGCCCGCCACCATCGTCAATGAGCGCTACAGGGTCTACCGGACACGCCTGCCTCAGAGAGTTCAGATAGTGGCAGTCCTGCACATTGGTACCCGCGGGCAGATGAGTCGGGTGCTGCCGTATTTGCACCGCTCAGCACTGATCAAGCGGCCGCGGCCGGGCGCGAGTTCAAGGACTCCGGCATCGGTGAGATCGGCATGCCTGAGCAGGGTCTGGGTCAGTTCGCGGCCACCGGGACGCAGCACTCGTTTGCCGAGGCGCGAGCAGTAGTGCCCTTGCACCGACTCGTCGTCACGACCCGCGAGCGGGCAACGGCCCGCCGGCGCTCACTGGGGCGCCCCCGCTCGACTGGTGTCCAACATGAGGGCTTGGCGGCGTTGGTGGACGGTCAGGTAGCGCAGGCCCTGGTCGCTGGCGGTGAACTGGCGGCGAGAGCGGCGCGGCATCCACACCAGGGCACCGGGGGTGAGGTCGATCGTGCCGAGCTCGGTGGTCAGCTGGCCGCTGCCGGCCAGCACGTGGATGAGGACGTCGAGGTCGGGGCCGGTGTGGGCGTCGATCGCCCCGCCGGGCGGGAGCGCGATGATGTTGGAGTCCAGATCCCGTTCGCGGGCCTCGAGCTTCCAGGCCGCTCCGGTCACATCGGCGGCGGTCGTGCCGGCGGTTATCGTCGTGGTGTCGACCAGGATACGCGGCAGTGGGGTGCTGGCCAGTTTGGTGATCTTGATCCGCCAGTCGCGCATCTCGCGGTTGAGGTACTCCCAGTCGTAACTGCCGGCATGGTCGGCTTCGAACTCCTCGCGCAGATGCTGCGGATCGTGGTCGTTGACCAACACGAACGCGCCACCTGTTGGCAGGGCGTTGTAGGTGGCGAAGATCGTGGGGTGCTTGTCCGGTTTACGCATCCCACGCACATCCAACTCCTCCACGGCCTGGTCTTTTGTGGTCTCTGATGACATCGCGTGACTCTCCTGCCCTTTAGTTTCTACAAGGTTGACTCGTGTAAACTCTAGAACATGACCTACGTGATCGCGCAGCCGTGTGTGGATGTGATGGATCGTGCGTGTGTGGACGAGTGCCCGGTCGACTGCATCTACGAGGGCGGCCGCTCGCTGTATATCCAGCCCGATGAGTGCGTCGATTGCGGTGCATGTGAGCCGGTGTGTCCGGTGGAGGCAATCTTCTACGAAGACGATCTGCCGGGGGAGTGGACGCCGTACTTGGCCGACAATGCGGCGTTCTTCGCCATGGCGCTGCCCGGCCGCGACAGCGAATTGGGCTCACCTGGGGGCGCGGCCAAGCTCGGGCCCCTGGCGGCGGACACACCTTTGGTGGCGGGTCTGCCGTCCCAAGGTGACCAGGAAGGAATCGGATGACCAAACCACCACGAGCTCAGCAGTCGGCGGGACGCCGCAGCCAGGTGCTGCAACTCCTACGGAAGACGAACGAGCCGCTGGGTATCGCCGAGATCGCTGACCAGCTCGGCATTCACGCCAATACTGTTCGTTTTCACCTCGACACACTGGTCGACAACCGCCAGGTCGAACGCATGATGGGCGAGTCCGGGACACCTGGGCGTCCGCCGCAGCTGTTCCGGACGGTGCCGGGCATGGATCCGATGGGGCCTAGGCATTACCGGGTCCTCGCTGAGGCGCTCGTCGCCCTGCTGGCCAGCGACCCAGAGCCGAGTCGCAGGGCCGCTGAGGCCGGACGCCTCTGGGGGCGCCTGCAAGCATCGACTGTCACCGGTGTGGCTTCCAGAGTCGACGAGGCCGAGTCTGTCGAGGCTGGCGTGTCGGTGGACTGGCTGATCGGGATGCTCGAAGAGCTGGATTTCGCACCCGAGCAGAGCGTCACCGGCGACCGGTCTCAGATCGGGCTGCGAAACTGCCCGTTCCTCGACCTCGCAGTCGACCGCTCCGAGGTCGTGTGTCCGGTCCATCTGGGCCTGATGCAGGGCGCGATGGAATCGTGGAAGTCACCGGTCTCGGTCGAGAGGTTGGTCCCGTTTGCCGAACCAGACCTGTGCATGGTCCACCTGGGCGGAGTGGGAGCATCGTGATGGACGTCGTCTCGTTGACCACCCTCGCCGATGAGCAACTTGCCGCGGCCCGCGCCTCGTCGGCTGGTCGCAGCGCCCACACGCTCCACGGCGGCCAACAACGTGCGTTGCGCCAGACCGTGCTGGCGCTGGCGGGTGGCCGGTCGCTCGGCGAGCACGAAAGCCCCGGCGAGGCCACACTGCAAGTACTGGTAGGGCGGGTTCGCCTCAGCGCGGGCGAGGACTGGGCAGAGGCCGCGGTGGGG
>JAKDNC010000376.1 GCA_030452025.1 Nocardioides sp.
AGTTGGAGACGCCGATGACGCAGACCTTGCCGTCGGTCAACAGTTTCTCGAGGGCCCGGTAGGCCTCGAGGGTGCGGTCGAACTCACCGGGAAGCGCCTGGTGCAGGATCAACAGGTCGATCTGGTCGATGCCGAGCTTGCCGGCGGACTTGTCGAAGGCGTGCAGGGTCTCGTCGTACCCGTAGTCGCTGACCCAGATCTTGGTCTCGACGAAGACCTCGTCGCGGGGGATGCCGGCGGTGTCGATGTGGCGGTAGCCGACCTCGAGCGCCGTCTCGACGGCCGCGACGGTCTCCTCGGGCGGGGTCTGGAAGACGCCGAACCCCAGGGCCGGCATCGTGACGTCGTTGTTCAGCTTCAGTGTCGGGATGCTCATGATTTCGACGCTACAGCCGGTGGTGCAACGCACGGCCCGGCTGTGTCAATGTCGTGCGTCAACGTCGTGGACGAGCACGGTCAGCGAAGTCGTTGGGGCGCCGGTGACATCATCGTTCCAGCCAGCCAGCCAGCCAGCCTCGCAGTGGTGTGGCGATTCTTCGAGACTGTGGTCACGGCGTCATAATCAACCGATTCTTCGACGGGGAGGCAGATGGTGTTGCGCAAGGTTGTGCCCACGCTGAGCATTGCGGCCGTGGCCGCTGCAGGAGCCTTGGCCGTGCCCGCCGCTGCGCCGAGCGCGACCGCTGTGGCCGACCAGTCCCAGCTGTGGGGGTCGATTGCGTCGTACGCCGACCCGGGCGATGCCACGAGTGGCCGCGGAAACTCTCGTCGGCCCAACGTGCTCCTCTTCACCACTGACGACATGTCGGTCGGCGACATCGCCCACATGCCGCGCACGAAGCGACTGCTGCAGCGCCAGGGGACCACCTTCACCCAGGCAGTCGCGCCGTCGCCGATCTGTGTGCCGGCCCGGGCCTCGCTGCTCACCGGGCAGTATGCGCACAACCACGGGGCGCTGACCATCTCCGGTGCGCATGGAGGAGCCAAGTCCTTCAACGACCGGGACACGCTTCCGGTGTGGTTGAAGGATGCGGGATACGACACCGCGATCCTCGGGAAATACCTCAACGGATACGAGCACACCTCGCCGCGATATATCGCGCCGGGCTGGACGAACTGGAGCGTGGCCAATCGGCGGGTCTACTCCTACGGGAAGGTTCGCTACAACCTCAACGGCCGGATGTTCGCGCCCCGCAAGGCCTACTCGACCGACACCATCTCGGCCCTCACGAATTCGTGGCTCAAGCGCAAGGCGCGGCGCAGGAAGCCGTGGTTCACGTGGGTCAACTACGTAGGTCCCCACCACGGCGGCCGGAAGCAATCGGACGACCCCAGCGCCAGGTGGCCGAGACGGAAGAGTGTGCATCTCCCGACCACCACGCCGGCGCCGAGGGATCGAAACAGGTTCCGAAAGCTCCGGCTTCCCGACCACCCCGAGATGTGGCGCGGATCGCGCCACACGGCGTTCAGTGGCCCCAAGCGTGGACACTTCTTCAAGACCGCGATGCGTGAGGTCTACCAACAGCGGATCGAGGCGCTCCAGTCCGTCGACCGGGCCGTCGGCCGGACAGTCGCGACGCTCCGACGGACCGGTCAACTGCGCAACACCTATGTCATCTTCACCTCGGACAACGGCTACCTGACCGGTGACCACAACCGTGAGGGGAAGCTGGTCTCCTATGACCGGGCGGTGCGCATCCCCCTGGTCATGCGAGGACCGGGCGTGCCGAAACGGCGTCGGGCCCGCACAACGGTGACCAATCCCGACCTCGGGGTCACCATCGCCGCAATCGCGAACGCAGATCCGGGACGCGACGTGGACGGTCGCAACGTGCTTCCCTATCTCAGGGGTCGAGCGGCCAAGCGCGTGATCCCCCTCGAGGCCTACCCGGTGCGCGGCGGTGCCAGAAGGATCTATCAGGGCATCCGCTACGGGTCGTGGACCTATGTCCGGACCCGGGGACAGGAAGACCTCTACAACCGGGCCCGTGACCACGGCGAGCTGCGCGACCTCGCCGGGTTGCCGAAGTACAAGACCCAGCTCAACCGGATGCGTCGTTGGAACCGGATCTATCGGGACTGCGCCGGAGCCGAGTGCCGGGCGAACACGAGGTAGCACCGGGTCGGTGATCTCGCCCGGGGTGACCCTGAGGGTGCGCCGTGCGCCGAATCAGGAGCCGTCGCCGGCCGAGCGGGTGCCCGGATCGGCGTCATGCTTCTCGCGCCGCTCGTGAAGACGCTGCTGGGCTTCCGGGAGGAAGGCCAGGCACGGCGCGTCCGTCTCCGGGTGCTTCTCCCTCAGGTGGAAGATCCACCGGTCCATCGCCGCCATGAAGCCGTTGTCGTCGCCGGGACGGTACGCCGACCAGTTGCGGTTGCCCTTGGCGACGCACTGGGAGCAGCTGATCTTGTAGACGAACTTCCGGTGCTCGTCGAGGTCGATCTTCACCCGCGCCAGAGGACCGGCCTCGGAGACGGCCTTCTTCTCTCTTGCGGATCGGCTCGCGGTCATCGAGTGACTCCTTGTCGTCGGAGGGTGAGCCTACTGGTCTCGACCCGCCGCCTTGCTCCTCGGCGACGCCCGACCTCGCACGACCGGTCAGGTTGCCGTGCAGCATGCTGGAGGTCTCGCCCTGCGCGGAAAACCGGCAGGCTCAACCGGGAGCAGTCACTTGCTGTGCGTGTGGGCGACGTACACGTCGCAGCTCGCGTGGGCAGCCACGTCGCGGGCAATGCTGCCGAGCACTCGTGCGATGCCCTGGACCCGCTTGTTGCCGACAACGATGAGGTCCGCATCGAGTTGATCCGCTGCCTTGACCAGAGCCTCCCCGGGCTTCCCCTCGGAGGCGTGGAGCTTGATGGTCACGTCGGGAAAGTCCGTGTGCAGTTCCGTCACGGTGCGCTGGCCGGTTGCTTCGGCTTTGTCGGCAGTCGTGATGAAGAATTCCTCGCCACCGGTGGAGATGGTTTCCGCCTCGAACTTGCCGAAGGCCGTCAACACGCGGAGCTCGGCGCCCAAGGCTGTCGCGAGCTCGGCGGCCTTCCTGGCTGCGAGGGCTGCAGCCTCGCTGTCATCCACTCCGACGATGATCGTTCGGGTCATGGGGCTTCTCCTGGGCAGGTGGGATGTGGCGGAATCCGCAGGCTAACCCCAGGCGATCGTCGGCGGGGCAGAGGCTCCCGCTGAACGACCGAGCGCGGCCGTCCGTCCCAACGCGTCGCGACCAGCTCCCGTTCCGGGCCCGGCGCCTGACCTGACTGCGGACCGCGACCCTAGAAGCGGTCGTCATCGACCCCTCCGCGGGCGTTCCGCGCGACCCTGACGAGCCGTAGCGGTCGCAGTGGCACCGCGCCGGGACGGCAAGAGATTGACAGGATTTGCAGCACGCGGACGCATCAGCAGCCACAATGTGTGAATGGATGCCCGTCAAGCTGACCTGCTCAAGCAGTCCGACCCGACAGATGTGGGCCGCCGCCTCCGGGCCGTCCGCGTCGCCAAGGGGATGACTCAGGCGGACGTCTCCGGGGACGGCATGTCGGTGGCCTACGTGTCGCGGATGGAGTCCGGCCAGCGTCGCCCCACCGCTCGTGCGCTCGTCGGACTGGCTCATCGGCTCGCAGTTCCCGTCGAGCAGCTCTTGGGCGCGATGGCGCCCCGTGAGGTTGACGAGATCAGGATGACCCTTGACTACGCCGAGCTCTCGCTGGAGTCAGGAGAGCCGCAGGAGGCGGCCACCCGCGCCAACCAAGCGCTGGAGCGCCTCGACGCCTCCTCCACCGACGGCCTGAACGAGCGGGGGAGACTCCTGCACGCCCGCGCCCTGGAGGCCTTGGGGGAGACCGACGACGCGATCATCGAGCTGGAGAGCCTGGTTGGCGACGGCGTCGCTGGGCTGACCCGCATCAAGGCTGGGATCGCCCTGAGCCGCGCCTATCGCGAGTCCGGCGACTTCAGCCGGGCGATCGAGACCGGCGAGCGCATCCTGACCCAGGTCGAGGCCGCTGGCCTGGACAGTTGTGACGAGGCCGTCCAACTGGCGGTGACCGTGGCGGCTGCCCACTTTGAGCGTGGCGACGCGGGCCACGCCGTCCGGACCTGCCGCGCAGCCATCACCAAGGCCGAAGTCCTCGGATCTTCCAGGGCCCGTGCCT
>JAKDNC010000012.1 GCA_030452025.1 Nocardioides sp.
GGCGGGGTCCGGTGTGGACTGGGGTTGTGTGATGTACGGTAAGGGGTGTACCTTTGACTTTTTCTAACAAATGTTCTAACAAGTCACTCCGGTGGAGGTGACCTCGACCCCCGCCTCCACCGGAGTGGATCAGTCGGGTGGATCAGTCGGGTGGATCAGTCGGGTGGATCAGTCGGGTGGAGAAGCGGTGGGGTCGAGGAGCAGGGGTCGAAACCAACTCTGGTCACCAGCTCTGGTCACCAGCTCTGGTCACCAGCTCTGGGGAAGGAGCAAGGACATGCGTCGGTACGACGACCCCGTGGAGGTCCGCAGGGGGATGGTGGGCCCGATCGACCGCCAGGTGGAGGGGCCCGAACAGTTCCTCTGGCGCGGCAAGCTGTGGAAGGTGCGCGAGGTCATCGCGCACTGGGTGGAGACCGGTCCGTGGTGGCAGTCAGCCGACGCCCGGGCCCTGGTCGGGAGCGATGGCTCGGAGATCCTCGGCAACGACCAGCCGGCACTGTCGGTGGTGGGTGCTGAACTCCTCTCCGAACACGAGATGTGGCGGGTCGAGGCCGGCAACGGCATGGCTGGCGGAGGAGTCTTCGACCTCTCCTTCTCGTGGACCGACGGCAACTGGCAGCTCCTCGGCTGCGCGGACTAGAGCGGAGAGAAGACATGAACCCCTACTGCCTTCCGGCAACCACCCACTCCTACCTCGAGCGGGCCGCCGAGTCCCTGCGCGAGGCGATCACCGCGACCGAGGTCCCGACCCGTTATGCCTGTGCCCACGTGGCGGCGCTGCGTGCCGCCGCCGCGCTGATCGCGGCTCGAGCCGTGCCGGCTCCGGTGAACGCACGTCGCCGGAGCCAGAAGAACGCCTGGGTGCTCCTCGTCGAGGTGGCCCCCGAGCTTTCCGAATGGGCCGCGTTCTTCGCCTCCGGAGCCGCCAAGCGGGCTGCCGCCGAGGCCGGCTCCACCCGTGCAGTCACCGAGCGTGAGGCCGATGACCTGGTCCGCGAATCCGACCGGTTCCTGTCCGTGATCGAGCAGGCGCTGGGTCTGAGCACCCACCTGCCGGTCGAGGTCGAGCTGCCCTGGCGCGGGAGCGCGCATCTGATCGAGCGTGGCGGGAGAAGTGCCTGATCCGTTCGTCCATCTCCACGTGGCATCCGGCTGTTCGCTGCAGTACGGCGCCAGCAACCCCCACGTGCTCGTCGAGCGCGCCCTCGAGCAGGAGATGGACGCCCTTGCCTTGACCGATCGTGACGGCACCTACGGGGCGATCCGGTTCACCAGGGCATGCCAGAGGGCAGGAATCCGGCCGATCCTCGGAGTCGACCTGGCCTATGCCGCCGGTGGAGCGCTTCCTCGGCCCACAGGTCGGCCCCGGACCCCCGTCCGGGGTGGTGCCTATCGCGAGCAGGGGTTGCCCCGAGCGGTCTTCCTGGCCACGGGCAAGCAGGGCTGGGCAGCGATCTGCCGGATGGTCTCGGCGACCCACCTCACCGGTGAGCGCGGCCGACCGATCACCACGCCGGAGCTGATCGCCGAACACCTCGGCGAGGACGTCCTGGTCCTGCTCGGCCCGGGCTCGACCCTGGGAGAGGCTGCAACCCAGCGCCACGATGACCGGGCCCGGGCCATTCTGGCGCGCTGGCAGGAGATCGTGCCGAGAGAGAATCTCCTCGTCGAGGTCACCTCCCACCGGCTCCGTGGCCGGGGACCGGGGACCTCGCCCCACGCCGCGCGGATGCTCGGGGTGGCCCGGGCGGCCGGGGTGGGCGTGGTGCTCACCAACGCGGTGCGTTACGCCGACCGGCTCGACGCGCCCACGATCGACATCCTCGACGCGGCCCGCACCCTCGTCCCGCTCGGATCGGCGGGCCTGCGCCGCATCGGCCCGGCCGATTTTCGAGGCAATGCCGAGGGCTTCCTCAAGTCCGGCAAGCAGATGCACGAGATCGCCGAGGAGATCTGTCGTCAGGCGGGGCTCTCCAGCCACGCCGGACAGGAGGCCCGCGAGCTCTTGGCGCGCACCCGGGCGGTGGCCGACAGGTGCGTCCTGGACCCCCGGGAGGATCTGGGGATCGGAGAGATCCACTTCCCCGAGTTCCAGGGGGAGAGTGCCGCCGGCGCGGCCCTGCGTGAGCGCTGCGAATCCGCGATCGGATGGCGCTACGGAAACGCCCCGCGCCAGCGGATCTGGAAGCGACTCCACGACGAGCTCGCGATCATCGGCCAGCTCGGCTACGCGCCGTACTTCCTCACCGTCGGTGACGTGGTCGACCTGATTCGCGGCATGGGTGTGCGCGTCGCAGCCCGTGGGTCGGGGGCCGGCAGCCTGGTCAACTACCTGCTGGGGGTCTCCGGGGTGGACCCGATCCGTCACGGCCTGCTGATGGAGCGGTTCCTCTCCCCGTTGCGTCAGGACCTGCCCGACATCGACATCGATGTGGAGTCCGCGCGTCGGCTCGAGGTCTATTCGGCGATCCTCGACATGTACGGCGGAGAGCGCTGCGTCTGTGTCTCGATGATGGAGACCTACCGGGTCCGCCACGCGGTGCGCGACGTCGGTGCAGCGCTCGGGATGCCGCCCGGCGAGATCGACGCGATGGCCAAGGCGTTTCCGCACATTCGCGCCAGGGACGCCCGGATGGCGCTCAGGGACCTGCCAGAGCTGCGGGCCAGCGGGCTGGGCGAGGAGCGCCTCGACCTGATGTTCGGCCTGGTTGAACGGCTCGATGGGCTGCCCCGGCACATCGCGATGCATCCCTGCGGCGTGCTGCTCTCCGACCTGACCCTGCTCGACCGCACCCCGGTGGAAGCCAGCCATGCCGGCTACCCGATGAGCCAGTTCGACAAGGACGACGTGGAGGACCTTGGCCTGCTCAAGCTCGACGTGCTCGGCATCCGCATGCAGTCCGCTATGGCCCACGCGCTCGACGAGATCAAGCGCGTCGACGGGGTCGAGGTCGACCTCGACGACGAGGCAGAGGTGCCCTTCGACGACGACGACACCTTCGAGATGATCAGCGACTCCAGGACTCTCGGGGTCTTCCAGATCGAGTCGCCCGGCCAACGCGAGCTGGTCGGGAAGTCCGGCATCGACAACTTCGCGGACATCATCACCGACATCTCGCTGTTCCGCCCCGGACCGGTCAAGAGCGACATGATCACGCCGTACCTCAACGCCAAGCAGGGGTGGCGGATGCCGTCCTACCTCCACGATGACCTCAAGCCGATCCTCGGCCAGACCCACGGCGTGGTGGTCTTCCATGAACAGGTCATCGAGATCATCGCCCAGTTCGCCGGTGTCACCTTTGCCGAGGCCGACGAGAAGCGTCGCGCGCTCGGCGATGTCGCCGGGATGGCCGAGACCAGGCTCTGGTTCTTCCCACGCTGTCTGGGGCTGGGCTACTCCACCCGGGTGGCCGAGCGGATCTGGAAGATCCTCGAGGCGTTCGCGTCGTTCGGGTTCTGCAAGGCCCATGCCGCGGCGTTCGCGCTGCCGACCTACCAGTCTGCGTGGCTCAAGGCGCACTGGCCGGCCCACTTCCTGGCCGGCGTCCTGACCCACGACCCGGGGATGTACCCCAAGCGCCTGATCCTCGACGACGCCCGTCAGTTCGGGGTCACGGTGCTCGGACTCGACGTGAACCGCAGCGAGAAGACGTACGCCGTGGAGCGGACCTCGCCGGGTCACGATGGGGGCCACCACGGGATCCGTCTCTCGCTGGCCGAGGTCAAGGGGATCAACGAGGGTGAGGTGGACCGGATCATCTCCGCCCGGCCGTTCCACTCCCTGAGTGACTTCTGGGCCCGGACCGGGGTCTCGCGGCCGGTCTGTGAACGACTGGTGCTGGCCGGGGGGTTCGACGACCTCTACGGGATCAACGCCGAGCTCGACGTGCGCCGTCGTGGCCGGACGACCCGACGTGACCTCCTGTTGCAGGTCGCCGAGCTCGATCGCCACGGCCGGGCGGCCGACCGTGCCGTCCGGGGGAGGGGGCTCACCTCACGGGGTCTGGCCGTCAGCGGCGCGCCCACGTCGCCCCGGGACCAGGCCCGGGACAGGGCTCGGCAGGCAGCGGAGCGCAGCAGCAGTGACGCGCTCACCCGTGAGGACGCTCCCGTCGCCGAGCGCCACGAACTCGCCGGTGCCGGGGTGTGGGCGAAGGCTGCTGCCCAGTCCCGGGCCACCAAGGAAGCCCGTCCGGTGACCAGCGTGCAGCTGGCACTCGACCTCGGCGACGAGCCGGGCGAGGGGGAGGCCAGCGGGTTGCCCGAGATGGACCTCCACGAACGCATGCGTGCCGAGCTCGAGATCCTCGGCCTCGACGTCAGCCAGCATGCCCTGGCGGGGTATCGCGAATTCCTCGACGACCTGGGCGTCATCCGAAGCAAGGACCTGCTCTCCGCGCGGAGCCGCGCGGAGCTGCTGGTCGCGGGAGTCAAGGTCGCCACCCAGACCCCGCCGGTGCGCTCCGGACGACGGGTCATCTTCTTGACCCTCGACGACTCGACCGGTCCGATCGACGCCACATTCTTCGAGGACGCCCAGGGCGGGTATGCCACCACGGTCTTCGGGTCCTGGCTGCTGGTTGTCCGTGGTGAGCTGCGGCGTACCGGTCGCCGGGGTGTCTCGGTCCGGGCCACCGGATGCTGGGAGCTGTCCATGCTGCACGACCTCTGGCGCAGAGGTGGTCCCGACGCCGTCCGGGAGGCGATGGCGCTCAGGCCGGAGGCGGAGGACGACACCCCGAGGCGGGTGCTGGTGCACAGCAGCGGCTTCCGGATGTCGCCCTATGCCGACATCAAGCCGGCGGGCGGACCGACCGATCGCGGGTCGGCCCTCGCCGCCGACCGTCGGCTCTGGCATCGCAGCCCGGGGAGCCCGGGATGATCGCGCTCGTGTGTCATAGGGTTGAACCATGTCCGCCAGTGAACGCCGTGCAGCCGCTCGCACCGCTGTCGTGTGGAATGCCCTTCGTGACGTGCTCGACACCCCTCGCGACCTCCTCGACATCGGGGGCGGCACCGGCGGCTTCGCCGTGCGCGCAGCACAGCTCGGCCACCGGGTCTCGGTCATCGACCCCAGCCCCGACGCGCTGGCCGCGCTGGACCGGCGGGCCCAGGAGTCCGAGGTTGCCGACCGGGTCACCGGCCAACAGGGAGAGCTGTCGACCCTGCGCGAGCATGTCGGGCCGGCCAGCGTGGATGTGGTCCTCTGTCACGGGGTGCTCGAGGTCATCGAGGACCCGGCCGCCGCACTCGCCACCATCGCCGAGGTGCTCCGCCCCGGAGGAAGCCTCAGCCTCCTGGTCGCCCAGCGCCACGCCGCCGTGGTGGCCCGGGCGATGGCCGGACAGTTCCAGACGGCTCGTGCCATCCTCGACGGCGACCCCGGAGGCAGGTCCGGGAACCGGTTCACCAGCGACGAGATCATCAGCCTGCTCACCGACGCCGGCTTCACCACCGACTCCGTGCACGGGGTCCGGGTCTTCGCCGACCTGGTCCCCGGGGCACTGCTCGACGCCGAGCCCGGCGGGGAGCAGGCGCTGCTCGACCTCGAACAGGTCGTGGCCACTCGGCCGGAGTACCTCCCGCTCGCCACACAGGTGCACGTGCTCGCCCACCGCTGAGCCCCCCGGGGGTGGGCGATGAGGGATCGCCGCCCCGACCCATCCGTCGACTGTCACCTGCTCCACGTCGACATGGACGCGTTCTATGCCTCGGTGATGCTGCGTGATCGCCCCGACTTGGTCGACGTGCCCGTCATCGTCGGCGGTGGCCACCGTGGCGTGGTGCTCTCACCCAACTACCGTGCGCGGGAGTACGGCGTCCGGTCGGCCATGCCGATGACCCGCGCCCGGCGTGCCTGCCCGCAAGCGGTGGTGATCGCCCCCGACCACGACACCTTCAGCGTCGTCTCCTCCTCGGTGATGGAGGTGTTCCGCCGGGTCACGCCGCTGGTCGAGGTGGTCTCGCTCGACGAGGCATTCCTCGACGTGAGTGGGGCGACCCGTCGGCTCGGTTCACCCCGTGAGGTCGCCGAGCAGATCCGTTCGACGGTCCACGACGAGCAGCGGATCACCTGCTCGGTCGGAGTGGCTGGATCGATCTCGGTGGCCAAGCTGGCCAGCCGGTGCGCGAAGCCGGACGGGGTCGTCGTGGTGCCACCGGAGCGGGTCACCGGGTTCCTGCACCCGCGCGAGGTCGGCGACCTCTACGGGGTGGGGGAGAAGACCGCCGAAGCGCTCAACCGGCTCGGGCTCTTCACCGTCGGCGACATCGCCCACACCCCGCTGCGGATCCTCCAGCGCGCCCTCGGCGCCGCCACCGGAAGTCATCTCCATGACCTGGCCTGGGGCGATGACCGCCGGAGCCTCACCCCGCGTCACGGCACCGAGGAACCCGACAAGAGCATGGGCGCCGACGAGACGTTCGCCCGCGACACCGACGACCGCGAGGTGATCCTGCGCGAGCTGCTGCGTCTCTCCAGCAAGGTCGGCTCCCGACTGCGGACCGCACACGTGGCCGGGCGGACCGTCACGATCCGGGTGCGTTTCGCGGACTTCACCACCATCACCCGATCCCGGACGCTGTCGGAGGCGACCGACGTGACCCGCGAGATCCACCAGAGCGCCACCCGTCTCTACGACGCTCTCGGTCTCCAGAGGGCACGGGTGCGGTTGGTCGGCGTACGCGTCGAAGGGCTGGCGCCGCGCGAGACCGTGGAACGCCAGTTGGTGCTCGGAGAACGCGAACACGGATGGTCCGACGCGGACCGGGCGATGGACCGTGCGACCTCCAGGTTCGGGGCGGCGGCGGTCCGTCCGGCCAGCCTCCTGACGTGATCTCGACACGAATTTGTCCCACTGGGTACCACGTTTGACCGGCGCTGCCTAGAATTGGTGCAGAGTCACTATTTGGGCCCATAATCAGGGCACCGGCTGGACTGGTCGTAGAGGAGGAACCGTGCCGCTCTCGGAAGAGGAGTTGCGTCTGCTGGAGCAGATGGAGCGCGCCCTCGTCGAGGAAGATCCGAAGTTCGCATCCACCCTGCGAGGCACCTCCTTCCGGCGCGCTGTGCGCCGCAAGGCGATCCTCGCCGGTGTCGTCTTCGTGGTCGGTATCACGGTCTTGATGACCGGCGCGATCATGCAGTTGATCCCCGTGGGGATCATCGGCTTCGTGGTCATGCTCGCCTCGGCGACCTACGGACTGACCGTCTGGCGTGGCCAGTCGGCGCCCCAGGCCGCCGCCGCGCCGCAGGAGACCAAGCACGAAGGATTCAGCGTCATCGACGGTGGCCGCGCCGGGCGCAAGCCCCGAAAGCAGCGCCACCAGGCATCCGGTTCCTTCATGGAGCGGATGGAAGAGCGTTGGCGCCATCGACGTGATCAGAACGGCGGTCTCTGACCCTCGAGGTCTCGCGACCGGACCCGCTATGCCGTGTCCCTGGACGTCATGGAGATGGCCGCCCCCGAGCGGGCCGACAAGGCCGCATACCGCGACCTTGACGCATCCGAACTGGCTGCGCTCCTTCGCTCTCACCTGGAGCGCGAGGTGCGATGGCTGCCCGCGGCGGTGGAGAGGCAGTGCTCATGGTGTCTGCTGGGCGAGGTGCGAAGTAATCGGCCGTCTGCGGATGTAGCGCGTGTTCGTGCAGCCGGGCGTCGTGAGCCGAGCGGCCCGGACCGCTGCTGTGGCCGTCGACCCAAGTCGGCAAAGCGTCAGTGTGGGAAGAGCCTTGGTCGAGGCAGCCATAGAGGAGGCACGGGCTCGCGGCGCTCGCAAGATGCGTCTATGAGTACCCGGATCCGACCGTGGCTGTCACACGTCGGAGGGTGGAGCGACCGTTGGCGGAACGGCGAGTGGGATGAGGGGTGGTGAGTGCGTTCAGCTGCGGAAGTTCCAGCCCGGATGGGCGGCTTCCAGAACGTCGAGGTGTTCGGCCCAGTGAGCGGTGTCGAGATGAGCGGGCGGCTCGAGGGTCACAGACCCTCCTTCAATCCTGAAGCCCCAGCTGAATGCGACCAACGGCGAGGCTTCCTTGGTGAGAACGGCGTCCGGGCTGGTGGCCAGGTACGACCGCGCCTGCCAGACGAGGTGTTGCTTGCTGTCTCGGTAGGGTGCGTCGAACAACGTGGGGGTGATCCCAAAGAACGCGTAGGGCGTGTTCAGGTCACCGTGTAGGGCGAGCGGTCCCTCAGCCCGCGATCTGGGTCAACGGCTTGACCTGGCGGCCGCCTCGATCTCCGCGCGGCGCTCCGCCCAGAAGGCTGGGTCGTGCTCCTTCTCGGCCATGGCCTCCGCGTCGGTTCCCACCGCTGCGTCGAGCTCTTCGCGCAGGATGTCGGCGTGGCCGGCGTGCCGACTGGTTTCGGCAAGCAGGTGGACGAGGATGTTGAACAGGGGCACCTCGGCGTCCTGCCACCAGGCCACCCGGCCCGTGGCATCGAGAGCGAGGGCGGCCACCGTCGCGTCGCTGTGCTCCCACACTCGTCGGTAGCGGGCCACGACGTCGCTGCGGGACTCGTGTTCGCTCGCCCACATGTCGGCGAGTCGCTCGGCCTCGACGTCCCAGCGGGAAAGGGGTTCGGGAAAGGGGCGGCCGAAGACCTCACCGAGGTACCTGGCCTCCCAGGTCGCCAGGTGCTTGACAAGGCCCAGCAGGTTGGTCCCAGTGACGGTCAGCGGGCGACGGACGTCGTACTCGCAGAGCCCGTCGAGCTTGGCGAGCACCGCCTCGCGCTCGTGCTTCAGGTAGTCGTACAGGTTGGCCTTCGCGGCGTCATCGTTCATGGGACAGCACCCTGCCACCAGTGCCGCCGGGCGGCCGCTTGTGGCGTCGGTGTGGCCAGGTGAGGCCGGGATGGTCAACTGTCCCGTCGGGGCTGCGCGAACGGTGGTTCGTGCCGGTCGCTTCGGTGGGGCGGATCGTGGAGGGACGTCAGCTGATGTGATCGCCGCTACCGGTGTCGTCATCCTCGGAGCGCCGCGAACCGGACACCTGATCGTCGACCCTCTGACGGCCGGTCACCGATCGCGGCCACCACTCGGCCCAGAAGCGGGCCCGCGGTGTCAGCCCACCTCGCCACGCCTCGACACAGGTCTTGGCGTCGCGCCACAGGGCGTCCCGGTCGACCGTCGGGTTCGTCGGGGCGTAGCGCGACTCCTCCAGCGAGCTGACCAGCGCGACCAGCGCGGTCATCGCCTCCGGATTCGTCCCGAGGCCGGTCTCGGGACGCTCAGGGCTGTCCGCAGAGCGCGGCGCCGCGAATGACCGAGCCAGGATCGTGCCGGTCGCTCGCGGCGACAGACCGGAGGGCCAGGGGATGCCGAAATCGATCACCGAGTCGGCCAGTTCGGCCCAGACGGACTCCACCGACTGCTCAGTCTCATGCCAGCGCCGCCGGGCCCGAGCACGACGGACAGCCCGGGGGCACAGGAGCAGGACTGCGACCAGCAGCAGGCCAGCCAGGGTCCACACGAGCGGGACCCATGGGAATCCGCCGTCGTCAGAGTTCCGTCCTGCCCGGTCATCCTCGGGTGCGGTGCCGGGGGACGGACGCAGTGACTGGCCGGGGGAAGCACTGTTGCCCAGCGACTGACTGGGGCCGTTGGTCGGGTCCGGCTCGTTCTCGCCGATGCTCTCGTTGCTGTAGGACGGGACCGGTGGGATGTGGCTGGCCGGTGTCGGCTCGAACCGCACCCATCCGGTGCCCTCGAAGTAGAGCTCGGGCCATGCGTGCAGGTCGTGCGAACTGAACTCGTACTGGTTCTCGCCGACTTGTTCCGACTCGAAGAAGCCGACCGCGACGCGGGCGGGGATGCCGGCGCTGCGGGCCATCACGGCCATCGCCGAGGCGAACTGCTCGCAGTAGCCGCGGCGGCCGCCCTCCTCGAGGAAATCGAGCAGGGCGTCGTGGCCGTTCCCCGCGGATCGTTCGAGGGTGTACTCGAATCCGCCGTCGGAGCGGAACCAGGCCTGCAACGCTGCCGCGGCCTCGTAGGCGTTCTCCGCGCCGGCAGTCACCTCGTCGGTGATCTCCTTGACCCGCGCGGGGAAGTTCTTCGGGAGCGGGAGGTACTTCGAGGTGATCTCCATCTGGGCGGGCCTGGACGCGGCCAGCCGTTCGGCCCCGATGTCGGGAACGACCTCCTGCAGGGAGTAGCTGATGCCCTTGGTGGACACGTCGTTGGTCGCGCCGTGCACGTCCAGGGTGTCGTCGTCGTAGCGCCAGTCGTCCGCGCCGCTGATGGAGGCGACATAGATCGGCGTAGGCAGCCACAGGGAGTCGAGGTCCTCGGAGATCTCGAGGTTCCACCGCTCGGTGGCGCGGGGGATGTCCAGGGCGATTGGGCTGGGCAGGTCCCCGCTCACGTCGTTGCGGCTGGGAAGGTCACGGTCGCCGGGAGTCCATGCCTCGCCGGTGTAGGTGGTCAGGACTGTGGTTCGCAGGTACGACGGCGCCTCGTCGGCCTTGGTGCGCACGGTGATCAACGGGATGTCTGCCTTCCGCGAGAGGTCCCGGCGCAGGTCGGTCATCGGGTTGGTGATCCGAACCTCTCGATCACCTGAGCCTGGGCCGTCGCCATCACCGCGGAACGGGTGGAGGTCAAGAGTGGGGATGAAGATCGGCACGAGCACGGCCAGGCACACCGCGACCGCCCCGATCGCGGCGGGGTGTCGGCGGGCGTCGGTGGCGCCGAACGGGCCCGGGGCATCGGCGCCGACGGGCGCCCCGAACTGACGCCCCCAACGCGCGATCCGATGCCCTTCCTGAAGGGCCAGCATCATCAGGAAGCCGATCACCGTCAGGGCGAAGATGATCGGGTTGACCGAGCGATCGAGGACTCCGACGGGAAGGGTGTAGATGACCAGAAGAGGCAGCCCGGCCACCGGCACGCGGCGCAAGGTGACCGCGCAGAAGTCGACGAGAAGGTGACAGGCCAGTCCGCCCAGGACGAGCACCGGGGCGACCTCCGTGACCCGGCCGGGGACCGGGGCGGCGTACTGCCCCAGCACGTCGACCGAGTCACGGAAGGCCGCCACGGTCGCCTGCACCGACGCGGAGGTCGGTAGCGCGGAAGCCCCCCAGACCCCGTTGGCGAAGAGCATGATGACCAGAAGCTGGGCCGTCGCCACGACGAACCACGGGAATCGGACCTGTCGTGCCACGACGCCGGCGGCCGCGACGAGGAGGATGCCGAACAGGGCCGGCACCAAGAAAACACTCGAGGTGTCGACGAACCCGCCCCAGGCGAAGAGGGCGAACCAGGCGGTCAGCCCAGTGACGATCGGCAGGGGGAGTTCCGAGGTGAGTGCGGGGCGCGGTGGTGAGTTCATGGGTCGCCTACGGCCGACCCGGCGGCCGGGTGCGTCTCGGGCGGGCCCCAGCTGCCCTGGCCCCCTACGGCGGCGCTGCGGCCCAGCTCCTGCCACAGGGCCGGAAGCCGGTCAGCGGGGCCACCCTCGACTGCTCTCCAGCCCAGGGAGGAGAGCCAGCTGGCCGACGACTCCGGGCGGTTGGAGCCGTTGCGCCCGGCCCATCCCGAGACGTCGAGGGCGATCGCCAGCGGGTTCGTTCCGTGGTGGCGCATGCGCCGCAGCACCGTGTGGTCGTGGTTGTCGAGCGCCCCCAGCACGGCGACCAGGAGCCCGGTGTGACTGTTGTCGGTCAGCCAGTCGGTCTCGAGATGTGCCCGTCGGGTCGGGGTGACCACGGCGAGGGCCTCCAGCAGCGGTGCGATGTTCTGCGAGGACGACCGGTCGTGCCAGGCAGAGTTGGGGTCCTCACCGTCGGCGGTGACCAACCGCACCGTGAAGCCGCGTTGGGTCAGGTGGACCGCGACCGAGGCCGCCGCAGAGACCGCAGCCTCCAGCGACGAGGCAGCGCCGTGCCCGCGGTGGGCGGACTCGCGGTTGTCGAGAAAGATCGTGGCCCGGGACTGCCAGGGCTGTTCCTCGCGGCGCACCATCAACTCACCGGTGCGTGCGCTGCTGCGCCAGTGCACACGGCGCAGATCGTCGCCGTGACGGTATTCACGCACGGTGACGTCCTCGGCGCTGCCGCTGGCGAATGCCCGCGGCCGATTGTCTCCCGAGCCGGTCCAGGCGCCGGAGAGCGGGACCGTCGGAAGCGCGACGGTGCGCGGGGTGACGGTCAGGGCGATGGTGGTGTGGAAGGCACGTCCCAGCTCGACCAGGCCGAACGGGTCGCTCACCCGGACGGTCATCGGGCCGATCTCGAAGCGACCACGCACGTCGGAACGCACGTGGTAGTTCACCGCACGGTGCCAGCCGTGGCCGATTCCGTCGATGACGAACCGCGGTCGGGTGCCGAGCACGTAGGGGACCTGGTCCTCGAGCAGGAGCAGGCCGGTTGGCGTACGCCCTTCGTTGGTGATCTCCAGGGTGATCTTCGACTGCTGGCCGGCGCCGACCAGTTGCGGGCTCACCGTCCTGGTCATCGCGAGACGAAACCTGCTACGCCCGATCACCAGGGCGGCCAGCAGCGGCAACGCAACGAGGAGTACGCCGACCCGGGTCAACGCACTCTGCCCGAGGATGACCGAGCAGACGATGGCGGTGACCCCTGCGGCGAGGAACGATCGGCCGCGGCCGGTGAGTCCAGCCAGACCTCTCCTCATCCCGCGCACCCCCGCCGATCCCTGCCGATCCCTGTCGATCACTGACGATCCCTGCCGATCACTGAGGGGTCACTGGGAGGGCACGGGGACGGACGTCATGATCGTCTCGAGAATCGCGCCGGTGCTGCGGCTGCTCATCGCCGCCTCCACGCTCGGCATCAGGCGATGGGTCAGCACCGGCCGAGCCATCGCAGTGACATCGTCGGGCAGGACATAGGCGCGGCCGTGAACAGCGGCGTAGGCCTTGGCCGCGCGGACCAGATGAAGCGAGGCGCGCGGCGAGGCGCCCAGGGTCAGCTCCGCCGTGTTCCGAGTGGCATGGGTCAACGCGATCGCATAGCGCAGCACCGGGTCGGAGGTGTGGATCGCGTTGATGGTCGCGATCGCCTCACGGATGTCGGTGGCCTGCGCGACGGGCTTGAGGTCGTCGAGCGGATTGTGGGCCGAGTGTGAGGCGAGCATCGCGATCTCGGCGGCCTGCACCGGATAGCCCATGGAGACGCGGGCCATGAAGCGGTCGCGCTGCGCCTCGGGGAGGGCATAGGTGCCCTCCATCTCGATCGGGTTCTGGGTGGCGATCACCATGAACGGGATCTCGAGCTGCCAGGTCTTCCCGTCGATGCTGACTTGACGCTCCTCCATGCACTCCAGCAGCGCCGACTGGGTCTTGGGGGAGGCCCGGTTGATCTCGTCACCGACCACGATGTTGGCGAAGATGCCGCCGGGGCGAAATTCGAACTCGCGGGTGTTCTGGTTGAAGACGCTGACTCCGGTGATGTCGGAAGGCAGCAGGTCCGGGGTGAACTGGATACGCCGGACCGTGGAGTCGATGGAGCGGGCCAGGGCCTTGCTCAACATCGTCTTGCCGACGCCGGGGATGTCCTCGATCAAGAGATGTCCCTCGGCGAGCAGCACCGTCACGGCCGTGGTGACCACGTCATCCTTGCCCTCGATGACCGCGTTGATGTTGTCCCGTACCCGCGTGGCGACGCGGGCCACGCTGTCGACGTCTGGTGCTTCGGCCGTCACAGCCTGCCCTTCTCGATCGTGTGGGCGTCGTCCCTGATCTGACGGCCCAGTGATTCCAACAGTGTGCACAGTCAACCGTACGGCCTGTGGTCGAGGACACAGGCACCTCGGAGCGTGCGTTCGCCGACCGGGCCGCGCGATCTCCTTTCCCCACACTTCCCACCACTTTCCACCACCGGATGAGCCTTTCCTCCCCACGCGCACTCCACTGGCGCGTTTCCCGGCCGTGGAGACGCCAGAAATCCCCCGTTGACCTGCGGGAACGCGCAAGCGCTCGACAGCAAGGTGGTCCACCTCAGGCGTGGCGGGGGAGTGGGCGGGCGGCACAACTCGTCGCAGAAACACGCGTGGAATGGTTGACGGTGGATGGAAGTGGAGTAAAGTGGGGCGCAGTGGAGGACGAGTGGTTCGAAGGGGAGGAAGCCGATGTTCTTCGGCACCTACACCCCGAAGCTCGACGACAAGGGCCGCATCTTTCTCCCGGCAAAGTTCAGAGAGGAACTGGCTGAAGGGCTGGTTGTCACACGAGGGCAGGAGCGCTGTCTCACCGTGTGGTCAATGGCCGACTTCAGCCGCTTGACTGACCGGCTCCGCGAGGCGCCGGTCACCAACAAGGGAACGCGTGACTACGTCCGGATGCTCTTCGCGGCGGCGTCACAGGAGATCCCTGACAAGCAGGGCCGGATCAGCATTCCGTCGGTGCTGCGGGAGTACGCCTCCCTCAGCCGGGACGTGATGGTGATCGGGGCGATGAACCGGATCGAGATCTGGGATCCGGCCTCATGGCAGAGCTACTCCGAGGACCAGGAGCAGAAGTTCTCCGAACTCAGCGACGAGGTGTTCCCGGGGATCTGAGCCCCACAGAAGAGAAGCACAGCAAGCACAACTCAAGAGCTGGATCGCAGGACGAGGTCTCGCCCGCTCCTGACTGCGCCTCTGGGGCACTTCCCCGGTTCCAGAGGAGCAACTTCCCCCCAAGGAGCGGGCAGGAACCTGGCCCTGCGATCCAGCCGATTGAGTCACCGCGTGAACAAACCAGTGCAGGGGTCGAGAACATGAGCATGAGTGTCGGAAGTGCGCCGCACTCCACACGGCGGGTGCGGGAACAGGCGCGCGACGCTCTCGCGGTGATGGCCCTCTCCGCGGTGGTCTCCGGGTCGCTCGCACTGGTGTTGTTGCTGTTGATGCTGCTCGGCCGGCAGGCATAGGAAACACGATGACCAGCCCCCGCCACGTCCCCGTCCTCCTGGACCGGGTCGTTGCCCTCCTTGCGCCTGCGCTCGAGGCTCCCGGCGCCGTGATGGTCGATGCGACCCTCGGTCTCGGCGGTCACAGCGAAGCGGTGCTCCGGGCCTGCCCGCAGGCCCGGGTGGTCGGCATCGACCGTGACCCCAACGCCCTGCGGATGACGGGCGAACGCCTCGCTCCGTACGAGGAACGCCTCACCCTGGTCCACGCGGTCTACGACGAGATCCCCGAGGTGCTGGCCGACCTGGGTCTCGCCCATGTCGACGGAGTTCTCTTCGATCTCGGCGTCTCCTCCATGCAGCTCGACATCCGTGAGCGCGGCTTCGCCTATGCCCACGACGCACCGCTCGACATGAGGATGAATGATGGCACGGGCACCACCGCCGCTGACGTCCTCAACACGTATCCGGTCCACGAGCTGACCCGCATCCTCCGCGACTACGGCGAGGAGAAGTTCGCCCGCCGCATTGCCCAACACGTCGCCGCGGCCCGCGAGGTCGAAGAATTCACCACCTCCGGGCGCCTCGTCGAGCTGCTGTACGCCGCCATCCCGGCGCCCGCGCGTCGCACCGGCGGCCACCCGGCCAAGCGGACCTTCCAGGCGTTGCGGATCGAAGTCAACGACGAGATCAACGTGCTGCGCAGGGCGATGCCGGCGGCCATCGACGCGATCGGCCAGCACGGCCGGGTCGTCGTCGAGTCCTACCACTCCCTCGAGGACCGGCTGGTCAAGCAGGCCTTCACCGCGGTCACCCGCAGTGAAGTCCCTCCGGACATGCCGTTCGTCCCTGCCGGCATGGAACCCGATTTCCGCCTCGTCACCCGGGGTGCCGAGAAGGCCGTTGAACCCGAGATCTCGGACAACCCGCGCGCCGCATCGGTCCGTCTCCGAGCCCTCGAACGGATCAGCCCGACAGGAGCAGTCGCCTCATGAGCAGTCCTCATCCCTACAGCAGGTTGCCGCAGAGCAGAGCCCGCGTCCAGCGGATCGCCGAGGCCGCCGTCGAGCGGGCCCGACTGACCGTCGTACCCCGTGCGAAGGTGCCTGCGCGACGCGTCCCGTTCGTGACGCTGGTGAGTCTGATGCTCGTCGGCGGTGTCGTCGGGCTGCTGATGTTCAACACCACGATGCAACAGGACTCCTTCACCGCCGCCTCTCTGGAGACCAAGGCGACCGACCTCACCTCGCGGGAGCAGACCCTGCAGATGCAGCTCGAGAAGCTTCGCGACCCGCAGCGTCTGGCGGAGAAGGCGACCAAGCTCGGGATGGTCCCGGCCACCAGCCCCGCCTTCATCCGGCTCGCGGACGGCAAGGTCCTCGGTGAGCCGAGACCGGCGTCTGCAGAGGACTCCTTCGACATCCGCACACCTGTTGTGAAGAAGCCCGCGGCGCTCACCCCGGACCCCGTTGTGATCAAGACCCGCGCCAGGAACCGGGGCCGGTCCGGCGACACGGGGGCCGCCTCACCGGATGCCGGCGTCCGGACAGGTAGGAATGGGGCGACCACACGAAACCAGGGAGACCGGAGCACTCGGTGAGCCTTCGACCGCCAAGCGCACGCGGATTCTCGCGCGGATCTGGCCTGTTCCGGTTGCGCTTCGGATTCATCATCATCGCGATGGTGCTCTCCGTCTTCGGCGCACGACTTGTCCAGCTGCAGGGCCTGGACCCGAACGCCTACGCCGCGATGGCCGAGCGGGAGGGTGTGGTCAACGCGGTGCTCCCGGCGGAGCGCGGGGCCATCACAGATCGAAACGGCGTGGACCTGGCCACGTCGGTCGACGGGATGATGATCGTCGCAGACCCCTCGATGACCGACGGCGACGCGGCACCGATCGCGGCGTACCTCGCTGAGAAGCTAGACCTTGACTACGTCACGACGCTGAACCGGCTGCGTGAGAAGGACACCCGCTTCCAGTACATCGCCCGCAGGATCCCCTCGACGATCGCCAACAAGGCGCTCGGCGAGCTTGAAGACCGCGGGTACAAGGGGCTCTCCGTCCGCCGTGACCCGATGCGGGACTACCCGGCCAAGGATGTCGCGGCCAACCTCATCGGCTTCATCGGCGAGGACGAGGCTCTGGCCGGGCTGGAACGCACCTTCGACTCGACCCTCTCCGGCGTCGATGGTGAGGAGACCTATGAGGTCGGGGACGGCAAGCGGATACCCCTGGGAGACAGCACCAGCGTCGCCCCGAAGAATGGGCAGGACCTGCAGCTCACGATCAACCGCGACGTGCAATGGTATGTCCAGCGCGTCCTGCGCAACACCGTCCGCTCCAGCCAGGCCGAGTCCGGCGTGGCCGTGGTGATGGACTCCAAGACCGGCGAGCTGATCTCCCTGGCCGACTACCCGACGTTCGACGCCACCGAGCCCCTCAGTTCGGCGAAGAGCGAGGACGACCTCGGGTCGCGGGCGATGAGCGACGTCTACGAGCCCGGGTCGGTGCAGAAGGTGCTCACCTTCGCCTCCCTCATCGACGCCGGCAAGGTCACCGCCCGCACCCGCATCGCGGTGCCCAGCGAGTTGCGCCGCGAGGGCCGCGACATCCCGATCCACGACTACTGGCAGCACGGCCTGCTTCGCCTGACCGCCGCCGGCGTGCTCTCCAAGTCCTCCAACATCGGCACGGTCCGAGCCGCGGAGCGGATCTCGTCGGCGGACCTGCACGACTACCTGCGCGAGTTCGGCCTCGGCGAGCGGACCAACGTCGGTGTCCGTGGCGAGACCAACGGGATCCTGCCCGACAAGTCGCTGTGGACGCAGGGAACGCACGACACGATCGCCTTCGGCCAGGGCCTCAGCGTCAACGCCGTCCAGATGGCTGCGGCCGTCAACACCATCGCCAACGGCGGGGAGCGGATCTCGCCCAGCCTGATCAAGGGCTCGGCCACCACCGACGCCGGTCAGACGGTCGGCACGGAACGCACCGAGCGCACCGACGTGGTCAGCGAGGATGCGGCCGAACAGGTCACGGAGATGATGGAGCTGGTGGCCGACCCCGAGGACGGCATCGCACCGGCCGCGGCGGTGCCCGGATACCGCGTGGCCGGCAAGACCGGAACCGCCCAGCGGGTGGGCAAGGACTGTGGCTGCTACGACGGCACCTACACCGTCTCCTTCGCAGGCTTCGCACCGGCCGACGATCCCCGGTTCACTGTCTATGTCGTGGTCCAGGACCCAGGCAACGGTGGGGGCGGTGGCTCGGTCGGCGGGCCGGCGTTCTCCAAGATCATGAGCTACCTGCTCCGCAAGTATGCAGTCGCACCCACCGGAACCAAGCCCTCGACCCTCCCGGTCGAGTGGTGAGCGCGATAACCTCACGCGATGCTGAGCAGTTCAGAACTTCGGGCCACCCGCCCGGTGAATCCTTCACGCACTCCCATCGGCGAAATCGCGTCCTGGCTGGGAGTCGAGGCCCCGTCGGCGACCGTTGAGGTCACCGGCCTCTCGCTCAGCTCCCAGAGGATCCTCCCCGGGGACCTGTACGCCGCACTACCGGGCGCGCGCGTCCACGGTGCGACGTGCGCCGCGGACGCGCTGACCTCCGGAGCCGTCGGGGTCCTCACCGACCCGGCCGGAGTTGACGTGCTCCACGACTCCGGGCTCGCGGCGCACGTGCCCGTGCTGGTCGTCGCCAAGCCACGTGAGGTGCTCGGTCGGCTCGGCGCGTGGATCCAGGGGCGGCCCGCCGAGTCGATGGCGATGATCGCCGTCACCGGCACGCAGGGCAAGACCACCACCACCCGGCTCGCCGAGATCGCACTCGAGGGTGCGGGGATCCCCGCAGCCGTGATCGGGACCGTCGGCACCCGGGTCAAGGGGGAAGAGATCAGGACGTCG
>JAKDNC010000377.1 GCA_030452025.1 Nocardioides sp.
AACACGACTGCGGCCGCCAAGATATGGGCGCTCGGGTTGGCCGGCAGCGGCTCGCCGGCCCGGATCGCCTTGTCCACCTCGCGGAAGCGGTAGTAGCCGCCGACCGCGGAGACCGCTCCCCCGGCAAGCAGGAGACCGGTCAAGACCTTGTTGGCCCACGTCAGGTCCAGGAGGTGGAAGACAGCCAGGCCCGCTGCGATCAGCGCGATCGAGGTCCGCTCGTAAGCGAGGAAGGTCCGCTCGGCCGCCAGCGTGAAGCGGTAGTCGGGTTCGGTCTGCTCGGTCATCGTCGTCCGGGGCTCAGCCGAGCGCACGGTCGAGGTCCGCGATCAGATCCTCGGCGGTCTCGATTCCGACGCTGAGCCGGATCAGGTCCGCAGGGACCTCCAGCTCGGTGCCGGCCACCGAAGCGTGGGTCATCCGTCCGGGGTGTTCGATCAGCGACTCGACCCCGCCGAGCGACTCACCGAGGGTGAACACCTCCGCCGCGGCGCAGACGTCCAGGGCAGCCTGTTCCCCGCCGACGACCCGGAAGGAGACGATCCCGCCGAAGCGCTTCATCTGTCTGGCGGCGACCGCGTGGCCGGGGTGCTGCTCGAGGCCGGGGTAGATCACCTCGCAGACGCGCGCGTGAGTGGAGAGGAACTCCACGATCTTCTCGGCGTTGTCACAGTGGCGGTCCATCCGGACGCCGAGAGTCTTGAGTCCGCGGTGGGTGAGGACCGCGTCGAACGGTCCAGCAACGGCGCCCATCGAGTTCTGATGGAACTCGATCTTCTCGGCCACGTCGAGGCCACGCACGACCAGCGCGCCGCCGACCACGTCGGAGTGGCCGCCGACGTACTTGGTGGTCGAGTGTACGACGATGTCGGCGCCCAACGTGATCGGCTGCTGGAGGTACGGCGAGGCGAAGGTGTTGTCGACGACCAGCAGGGCACCGGCTTCATGGACCACCGCCGCCAACTTCTCCAGGTCCGCGATGTTGAGCAGCGGGTTCGTCGGCGTCTCGATCCACACCAGCTTGGTCTCCCCGGGCCGGATCGCGGCACGCACCGCGTCGACGTCCGAGACCGCGGCCGGGCTGTGCTCGAGGCCCCAGGCCTTCTCGACCTTGTCGAAGAGGCGGTAGGTACCGCCGTACGCGTCGTCGGGGATCACCACGTGGTCGCCGGGCCGGCACAGAGCCCGCACCAAGGTGTCCTCCGCGGCCAGCCCCGAGGCGAAGGCGAAGCCACGCTCTCCGTCCTCCAGTGCGGCCATCGCGCCCTCGAGCGCGGTCCGGGTCGGGTTCGCTGAGCGGCTGTACTCGTAGCCGCCGCGAAGTCCGCCGACACCGTCCTGCTTGTAGGTGCTGGTCGCGTAGATCGGCGGGATCACGGCCCCGGTCATCGGATCGGGCTCATGGCCGGCGTGGATGGCAAGCGTCTCGAATCCGGCCTTCTGGGAGTGTTCTTGGGTGCTCACAGGCCCGAGGCTACTCGGATCGATGCACTCCCGGGTGAGGGGGAACGAAAGCCGGGCTAGGTTTGTTGCGACGAGTGACGTCACACCCCTAGGAGTTGTTGTGTTCTCTCGCAAGCCCGCCTCGATCCCCTCCGGCGACCAGGCTCTCCCCGGCCGCACGGAAGCATGGTTCCCGACCCCGGACAAGCACGCGGTGCTCGATGCTCCGGTCCAGACCGACGAGGTCCCTGACGGCCTGGAGTCCGTGGTCTTCGGCCTCGGCTGTTTCTGGGGGGCGGAGGAGATCTACTGGCAGACGGAGGGTGTCTGGTCCACGTCGGTGGGCTACGCCGGAGGATCGACGCCGAACCCGTCCTACGACGAGGTCTGCTCGGGGCGGACCGGTCACACTGAGGCCGTGCGGATCGTCTTCGACCCGACCAAGGTCTCTTTCGCTGACCTGGTCAAGACCTTCTTCGAGGTGCACGACCCGACCCAGGGCATGCGCCAGGGCAACGACGTCGGGACGCAGTACCGCTCCGCGATCTACACCACCACCGAGACGCAGCGTGAGACCGCGATCGAGCTGACCAAGGTGTACGGCGAGGAGCTGGCGCGTCGCGGTCAGGGCGAGATCAGCACCGAGATCGGTCCGCTGGCGGCCTACTACTACGCCGAGCCGGTGCATCAGCAGTACCTCGCTCACAATCCGTTCGGCTACCGCTGCCACGCCAACACCGGGGTGAAGTTTCCCGCGACTGCCTGAACTGATCGTTGGTCTAGTCCGACTTAGTTTACTACACTGGTCGGCATGACACGCACGGTCAACGTCCATGAAGCCAAGACCACGCTCTCCAAGCTGCTGGAGCAGGTGGCCGCGGGCGAACGTGTCGTCATCGCCCGCGCCGGCAAGCCTGTGGCAGACCTGGTTCCCCATGTGCGCGCCGACATCGTCTTCGGCGCGGCCGCAGAGTTGATCGATTTCGACAGCTCGACGTTCGATGATCCCGAGCCTGACGTCGCCGACATGTTCGAGAGGCCCTGATGCTGCTCGACACTCATGTCGTCCTCTGGCTCCTGACCGACGACCCACAGCTTGGCGTCCGTTCGCGCGCACAGATCGAAGAAGCCACCGCCGTCCACGTCTCCACGGGCACCTTGTGGGAGATCGCCATCAAGAATGATCTCGGTCGCCTTGACGTGCCCGACCAGCTGCCCGACCTCATCGAGACGTCGGGGCTCCGCTGGCTCCCGGTCTCGGCCGGACACGCCTGGGCAGTTCGCGACACCACGGGCCTGCCCCATCGCGATCCGTTCGACCGACTGTTCGCGACACAGGCCCGCATCGAGGAACTCCCGCTGCTGACAGCGGATCGCGCTCTCCTCGGTGCCGATGTCACCGGTCTGGTCACCGTGGACGCGCGTCAGTGACGCGCTGATCAGAGCTCGGCGGGGGCCCGACGTGACCGGACAGAGGCGGTGGCCCACACCAGCCTCCGCGCGATCCCCTGACTTCGGTGCGAGACGCGCACCACCCGCTGGTTGAGGAACGACTGCGCGACACGGGAGCCGGCGCCCTACAGCCACGAACGGCCACGTCGGGGTCGGCGTGCGTCGGCCAGCCCTGCTCCGGCAGACCTCACTGACCGCTTCGGCGCGCTCGGGACGGAAACCCACTGTCCCGGTCATGCGCAGGACCCTACGCTGGGCCCATGAGCACACCCACGGAGAAGGGCCTGGCCCGCTGGCACGAGATCGTCGAGTCGCGTGACCCGAGCGGACTGCGAGAGATGATCGCCGAGGACGCGGTCTTCCGCTCGCCAGCGGTCCACTCACCACAGGAGGGACGAGACCTGGTCACCGCCTACCTCGCCGGCGCTGTGGCCGTGCTGGGTCAGGACCTGACCTACGACGACGAATGGATCCGGGAGCACGAGGCGATCCTGGAGTTCCACACTCGCGTCGACGGTCTCGATGTGTCGGGCATCGACCGGATCACCTGGGACGACGCCGGGAAGATCATCGCGTTCACGGTGTTCATCCGTCCGGTCAAGGCCCTCCACGCGATCATCGAGAGGATGGGTGAGGAGCTCACGCGTATCTCGGAGGAGTCTGCGGGCTCATAGCCCCGCGACGGCCTCAGTGTGCGGGCCGGCCGATCAAGCGCGCTCGATCGCAAACGCGGCGATGAACCCGAGGGTGGCGATCAGGCCAGCGTAGAGGTGGGTGCGCTCGAAGGCCTCGGGCATCATCGTGTCGGCCACCATCGCCAGGATCGCGCCGGCGGCCACCGCGGTGATCACAGCGATCAGCTCCGGCGCGGCGCCTTCGAGCAGCAGCGCCCCGAGCATTCCCGCCACTCCGCTGGCCACGGCGATCGAGATCCAGACTCCGAACACGTAGCGGGCACTGCGACCGTTGGCCTTCATACCTGCGGAGCTGGAGAGCCCTTCCGGCACGTTGGAGATGAAGATCGCAGCCAGGACCGGCACACCTACTCCCCCGCCACCGAGCAGCGAGAGCCCGAGCACCACCGACTCGGGGATCCCGTCGAGCAGCGCGCCGATCGCGATCGCCGTCCCGCTGCCGCCCTGCTCCTCTTCCGAGGGCTGCTCGGGCCCAGAGCGCTTGCGGTGCCGCGCCCCGGACTGCGCCAGGACGATGTTCGCCGCCACGTAGACCG
>JAKDNC010000378.1 GCA_030452025.1 Nocardioides sp.
GAGAGCGTCAGGTAGCCGTGGGCGATCGTCGCGCCGAACGGTCCGTCCTTGGCCCGTTCCACGTCGACGTGGATCCACTGGTGGTCACCGGTGGCGTCGGCGAAGGTGTTCACCCGCTCCTGGTCGATCTCCAGCCAGTCGGAGGTGCCCAGCTCGGTGCCGGTTGCCCCGGCCACTTCGTCCATCGATGTGAAAACGCGCATTCCCTCTCCTCGGGTCGGTGTCGCGATCGAAGATACCGGTGGACCCGGAGTGCAAGGATGGCCGCATGGCTCTTTTCCGTGATGACGTACGCCGTGCCCCCAAGGTGTTGCTCCACGACCACCTCGACGGCGGGCTGCGGCCCCAGACGATCGTCGACCTGGCCCCCGAGGTCGGTCACGAGCTCCCCGCCGGCAACGCGGAGTCGCTCGGTCGCTGGTTCGCGCAGGCCGCGGACTCGGGCAGCCTGGTCCGCTACCTCGAGACCTTCGACCACACCGTGGCGGTGATGCAGACCGGAGCCGCGCTCACCCGGGTCGCTCGTGAGTGCGTCGAGGACCTCGTCGAGGACGGCGTCGTCTATGCCGAGATCCGCTACGCGCCGGAGCAGCATGTCTCCAACGGGCTGACCCTCGACGAGGTGGTCGCCGCCGTGTGCGAAGGCTTCGAGGCAGGCATGGAAGCGGCGGGTGGACGGATCGTCGTACGCCAACTGCTCACCGCGATGCGCCACCAGGCGCGCTCCATGGAGATCGCCCAGCTCGCGATCGCCTGGCGCGACCGGGGAGTGGCCGGCTTTGACATCGCCGGCGCAGAGGACGGCTACCCGCCCACCAGGCACCTCGACGCGTTCGAGTATCTCCAGCGCGAGAACGCACACTTCACGATCCACGCCGGTGAGGCCTTCGGGCTCCCGTCGATCTGGCAGGCGATCCAGTGGTGTGGCGCTGACCGGCTCGGTCACGGGGTGCGGATCATCGACGACATCGAGGTCGCCGAGGACGGCAGCGTCGAGCTGGGTCGGCTCGCCGCCTACGTCCGCGACATGCGCATCCCGCTGGAGATGTGCCCGGCATCCAACGTCCAGACCGGCGCGGCCAGCTCCATCACCGACCACCCGATCGGACTGCTAACCAAGCTGCGGTTCCGCGTCACCGTCAACACGGACAACCGGCTGATGAGCAAGACGTCCATGACCGACGAGATGCACGCCCTGGTTGAGGCGTTCGGCTACGACCTCGAGGACCTGCGCTGGTTCACCATCAACGCGATGAAGTCGGCGTTCATCCCGTTCGACCAGCGGCTCGCGATCATCGACGACGTGATCAAGCCCGGCTACGACGCCTTGGGCGGAGCCTGAGGTTCAGGTGGCGGGAGCCACGACGAACCACGGAATGTCCCAGCCAGAGAGCCGCAGCTCGGCATCGACGAACGCACGTCGAGTCACCTCGACCAAGCGACCGCCGGCGGGGTCGTAGACACTCAGTCCTGAACCAGTGCCGGCGACGGCGAGCACGACGTGACGTGGCAACCAGCGGTTGCCGATGAAGAGGGCCACCGGCCGGTTCTCCTGCAGGGCCGGGAGGCAGGCATCGTGGACCACGTGTCGAGTGCCGGGCAGGACAGTGCGGGTCTCGTACGACGCCCCGAGCTGGCGCGCGACCGCCCACGGTGGCGTCCCCAGTGCGCGTGGCCACGGCAGCTGCAACTGGCCGCGGACGTCGACCGGGCCGGTGACGCGGCGGTGCATCGCGGACACCTCTGCGCGAAATCGAGTGACGACGCCGCTCGTCGCCATCACCTCGGCGTACCGCTCATCCGTGAGCACCCGGGCCACCACCAGGCACGCGGCCCCACAGGAGAGTCGGTCGGGTTGGACCAGGGAGTGCCCGAGCACGCGCGTCGCCCACGGTCGGCGGTCGGGGTCTGGCAGGGGGCTCATGCCGCCATTCTGCCGCGGACGCGGACTCCAGATGGTGTCTGGGCGACGCTCCGGTCCCGGGACCGGTTCATGAACTCCAGGAGGATGTCGGCGCCGTAGGGGAACTGTGTATGGCAGCTTGCGCCACAGCTCGAGCTGGGCGGTGGAGACGTGGCCGCGACACCAACAGGGCTCCCGGAACTGCGCAGCGGACGGTTGGGTCTGGTCAGCGGCGTCGAAGCCGTCTGGTGATCACACGGTGATGGTCAGGTCCCTGATCTCGCGGAGCGCCTGCTCGGGCGAGACCTTGTGGCAGCCCTTGGCGACCGCGTCGGCCACGACCCGCCGCTGCTGGCGGGCCAGCGTGAGGCCGCGACGTACCAGCACCAGCGGTGGCTTGCGGTGCTCCCGCAGGTCCCGGGTCAGGCGCCGCCAGAAGGTGACGGCAGGGTGCTGCGTGATGCAGTACGCCGCCTCGAGCAGCTTGCGTTCGGCGCAGGCCCGCACGATGTCCTGCGCGAAGATCCCCTCAGCCACAACGTGCCTCGCCTCGCCCAGGTCGAGAGTGTGCGTTCCGCAGTGGCCGTCCCGGGAGATGTCGTAGATCGGCACGTCGGCGCTGCCCTCAGCACACAGCTGGGCGAGCGCGGTGAGGGCGGCTTCAGGTTGCCACGAATCAGGGTGGTCCCAGTCGACGAGGCCTTCGTTGGCGCCGTCGGTGATGAGCGGCAGCGTCGAGTCAGTGCCGTCCTTGTAGAAGTCGTCGAGACTCAGGAGGGGGAGCCCGATGCGCTCGGCGAGCCGCGACTTTCCGGCGCCGGACGGGCCGGCGAGGACGATGACCTGGGCATGCACGGAGGACATTGTGCCTCGTGACCTGTGGACGGCGTTTCCCGGATGGGCGAACGTGGACTAACCTCACTTCGGGGATTTCCCGCAATCATGCGTTAGGGAGGCGCCATGAGTGCAGGACTTCACACCCGTGCAGGTGAGGCCATGCATCGTCGGCCACTGTTCATCGGGCTGATTGTTCTTGCTGTGTTGATCGTCGCCGTCATCGGCTGGCGAGCCGTTCAGGCGTCCGACGACGAGAGTTGCGAAAGCATCTCCTCGGCCCGTCTCGCGGCATCGCCGGACATCGCGCCCGCCCTGACGGAGCTCGCCGAAGGGCTCGAGGACGAGGGACGTTGCGTCTCCATCGACGTGGAGTCCGTGCCGGCCGATGAGGTGTTGAACCAGCTCTCCACCCAGTCTGGCGACGCCCCCGACCTCTGGGTGCCGGACTCCGAGGTCTGGGCACGTCAACTCGCTCAGAACGGCGTGGATGCCGAGACGATCTCACCTGCGATAGCGAGCAGCCCCGTCGTACTCGTGGGCGGCCCTGCTGCCGAGACCACCGACTCGTGGCTCTCGGCGGTCTCGTCGGGAGAGGTGGTGATGCAGGCCCCGACCGTCTCGACGCCCTCCGCCCTCGCGCTGATCGCCCCGCGTGCCGAGCGCAAGCAGTCCGGAGCCACGGAGAAGCAGATCGGCGCCGGCCTGGTCACCGCGGCCCAGCACTACGGCGAGCAGAGCAGCACCAAGCCGGTTGCCGATGTCCTCGCCGCGATCACCGCCTCGTCGAAGCGGCTGGTCCCCGTGACCGAGCAGCAGTTCCTCCAGGCGCGGCGCACCAACTCCAGCCTCACGGTTTCGGTCCCGAAGACCGGCACGATGATCCAGGACTACCCACTCCTCGCCCTGCCGGGCCGCTCGGCGGAGGCCAACACGGCATTGGGCCAGCTCTTCGACTACCTCCAGCGACCGCAGGGGAGTGTCGCCCTGGCCGACCATGACTTCCGGCCCGCCAACGGTGACCCACTGCCGGGGGACCGTGGCGTCGGCAAGGTGAGCGAGCTGCCCGCCCCCGGGGCCGATGCGGCGGCAAAGGACCTCCGGTCCTGGCAGGTCCTCGCGGTGCCGTCGAGCATGCTCGTGGTCCTCGACGCGTCCGGGTCGATGGACTTCCAGACCGGCGCCGGCACCCGCATGGAGCTTGCGGCCGGTGCAGCGCGTCGTGCACTGGGCGCTTTCCCGGGCAACGCCCGGATCGGGATGTGGCTCTTCTCCGTGGACCAGGGCGGTCCAGGCGTTGACCCTGTTCTCTTATACACATCT
>JAKDNC010000379.1 GCA_030452025.1 Nocardioides sp.
CCGGCGCCGGCAAGACCACGTTTGCGCTGACCGCAGCCCGCCGGCTCTTTGAGGCGGGGCGGATACGACGCATCATCGTCATCACTCCCACCGACCACCTGCGCACGCAGTGGGTGGCCGCCGCCACCGGCGCCGGATTCGACCTGCGACCCACCCCCAACAACGAGAAGTTGCCCGAGGACGCCGACGGGGTGGTGGCCACCTACGCCCAGGTAGCCGCCTCGCCCCGGATCCACGAAGCCCGGTCGTTCACTCGCCCCACGCTGGTGATTTTCGACGAGGTGCACCACGCCGGCGATGACCTGTCCTGGGGGGACGCTGTTGTCGAAGCGTTCGACCAGGCGCGCCACCGACTGTCCATCACCGGCACCCCGTTCCGCTCCGACCAGGCACGCATCCCCAACATCCGCTACGAACCAAACGAAGACGGCACCGTGGTCTCGGTGGCCGACTTCACCTACGGCTACCGGCAAGCTTTGCGCGACGGTGTGGTGCGACCGGTGACATTCGCCGCCTACTCAGGAGCCTCCACGTGGCGCAACAGCGCCGGACAGGTGCTGCACGGCACCCTGGGTGACGTCTCCCTGTCGAAGACCGACGAGGAGGCCGCGTGGAAGACCGCGCTCGACCCGAACGGCGAATGGATCCCGCACGTCTTCGCGGCCATGCACAACCGGGTCGAAGAGCTGAGGGCCGGCCACATCCCCGACGCAGCCGGAATGGTGCTCGCCTCCAACCAGGAGACCGCCCGCCAGTACGCCGACGTATGGCAGGACGTCACCGGGCACCGGCCGCTGCTGATTGTCTCCGATGACCCGGAGGCCTCCGACAACATCACCCGCCTCCGCGATGACGCTTCGGTGAAAGCGGCGATCTCGGTGCGGATGGTGAGTGAAGGGGTCGACTGCCCGAGGGTCTCCTGCCTCGCGGTGGCTACCACCACCTCCACGCCACTGTTCTTCGCCCAGGCTGTGGGCCGCGTCGTACGCTCCCGCCGCCGGGGGGAGACCGCGACCGTGTTCTTGCCCGCCGTACGGCACCTGCTGGGTTTGGCGGCCGAGCTGGAAACCGAACGGGATCACGAGATCGAAGCACCCGCCCCAGGTGAAGAGCTGGACATGCCCGGCGACGACGAGGAAGAGCCGCCGCCGGCCGCGGAACTCGAGGAGGAGGGGGGCCGGTGGGAACCGATCGAGTCGTCGGCCTCCTTCGACCAGCTGATCGCCTCCCGCCACGAGGATGGTGACCGGCCGGATGAGGGGGAGGCTGCGGACCTGTTCGGGTTGCCCGGACTGCTCACTCCCGACCAGGAGGCGGCCCTGCTGCGGCAGCGGGATGATGAGCTGCGTACCGCCGCTCGCGCCACCGCTGCCCGCAGACGAGCACGACGGGACGAGGACGAGGCCGCACAGGCGAAGCAGAAGGTCGCCGAACAGTGGGGCCAGGTTCGCGGCGATACTCCACCCCCCGCGGGGCAGCCGGACAAGCCCCAGGATGCGGGGTCGGAAGACGTGGCTGAGCTGCGCCGCAAGATCGCCGCGGCCGTCTCGGCGTACTCGACGGCCAAGTCGGTGCCGCACCGGGAGGCATGGTCGCAGCTGTATGCGAAGACGCCGGGCCCGAAGAACGCGTCGGCGTCGTTGAAGCTGCTGCGGTACCGCCTCGACGTAGCCTCACGCATGTGAACCCACGCCGGGTCCGGGTAAATCAGGTCTCGCGGGCGAAGTGCCCGACCCACAGGTCATGGTCCTCGACCATGCCCCAGACCATCCGCATCGGATCGTCGCAGGCTGCCACGTCGTCGATGAGCCGACGGAACGTGATCCCTGCATAGCAGCCGGCCCAGGTGTCCATGCCAGCACCGAACTCGTCGGGCACTTCGCTCTCCCAGGCACCGAATCGGCTACTGGTGAGTGTGAGCAGGGAGCCGCCGATGAGGTGACAGGTGCCGACCGCGTGGCGTTCGGCACCGTCGTCGGTGTCGAACCGGCGCCAGCCGTCCTGATGGAGGGCGTGCGGGGTGGGAGTCACGGAGAGGGTGCCGTCGGGCGCCCGTCGGATGTCGACGGTGTCGATGGCAGGGTTGGTGAGCACGATCGGGAGCATGTCCGTCGGCCCGCCGGCTCCGTCACCTGTGGGTAGCACCGCTGGCAGCACCCGGTAGGTGTCGAGTGAGACCAGGCTGGGTCGGTCTGTCCGGTGGCAGGGGGCGCTGCAATGGGCATGGGCGGCGGTGACCGAAATAGTGGTGCCTGAATCGGCGGTGATGAGGCTGAACCGGCCAGTCGCGCCCAGCGGGAGGTGGCAGTCGCCGCAGTCGCCGACCGAATGTAGCCGAGCGACCGCCTCGATGAGCACGCGGTCATCGAGTGTGTCCCGGGTGGCGGGTGCGATGTCGAACTGATTGATCCGCATCAGTGGTGTTCCTTTCCACGGCCCCGGGGGTGGTCGGGTGGGGGTCAGTGTCGCACCGAGCTCGCGCGTGGGTGCTCCACCTCCTGCCAGCCGTGCTTGGCGCAGGCGAGGGGCACACCGTTGACGTCGACGATGTCGCCGACGGAGAGTGACCGTAGCCCTTTGGCCCGGTAGGCGACCGCGACCGGGGCGGGGGTATCGAAGGCCGGGTCGTCACCGACGTTGAACAGCTCGAACGCGTTCTCGGCCACCAGTTCGGCCGGGTCGTTGCTGTCGGGGCCGTCGAAGGTGAAGACTTCGATCATCGGGTGGCCCGTCTGGTAGCCGTCGTATCCGAGATGCCGGTCGAAGGCGTCACGTGCGTCGTTGTGGAAGACGGTCACTCGCATGGGGACTCCAAAGTGTCGTGGCTGGTGATTGAGTTGCTCCGACGCCAATGACAATATGACACTCCGGCCCGGCTGGGCACCCGTCACTTTGGGAAGGACGGCTCACCTGTGGCAGAGGACCTGACTGGCATGGTGGACGCGCTGATCGCACGCATCGGCGAGGACTGCCCCGGAGCCCCGATCTACGTTTTGCACATGTCCACCTCAGTGGCGCTCCGGCTGCCCGGCCTCCACACCGGAGTGCTGGACTCGCGCCGCCTCGACGACGGACAGATATCCGAGATCCGGGGCGCCATCTACCGCGGATGGGAGGTGGTGCCGTGGCCGGACGAGAAGGTCGCTGAGAAGGTCACCGCCTCCCCACTGCAGGGACCCGGGGATGCGCAGCTGCGTCCGGTCTATGTGCTGGATCTCTTGACCGGTCACGTAACCCGCTACTAAGCGGGCCGCCAATCCCACCCCCAAGGGTCGGGGTCAGTGGGGTGGGTCGGCCGGCTGCGGGACCGGGAGGACTGTCTGGGTGACTGGGTGGCGTCCCTTCCCTGTGCCCATGCAGTCGTGGCAGACCCGGCCGCGTCGGCGGTCGAAACGGGCGCCGTGGCAGGTGCCGCAGCGGGCCGGGACGAACCGGACGCGTCCATGGGTAACTCGTGTCCATTCGTTCCAGGCCTCCTGCCACGACCACCATCCGCGACGACTGGTGGCTACCCAGTGGGCGAACGTGCCGCGGATCGTGGGCAGGTCGATCGGATCGACGTGGGGGAGAGCGGTGAGCAGGGGGCGGGCGTCGAGGCGATGCACCTGGGCGACCAACAGCTGGGGATGCAACGTCTGCGGAGTGCCCGGGTCGGCGGGCTCCGGGCCGCTCACAGCAGGTCCTCGCGGGGCGTGATCGTCTCCACCAGTCTGCCCCGACAGGTGGCCACGAACTCACCTTCGTCGGTGGCGTCGTCGGTCAGTCCGGCGTCGTCGGCGAGCACGTCGCTCACCCAGTAGTCGATCGAATCGCCCGCCCCGGAGTTTTCCAACCATTCGTCGTAGTCCTCCAAGGTGGGTGCGAGCTGCTGCCACTCCTCGTCGGTGAACTCGTGGTCGAGACGCGCTTCTAGGGTGCTGCGGTCCTGGTAATGCACGGCGATCCCGTATCGGCGGGAGAGGGCGAGCAAGGCGAGGGTGGGGTTGTCGCCGAACGCGGCCACCGTCTGGTCGAGCAGGCCGTCTCGCTGCGTGTTGTGAGTTGTCATCAGTTCCTTCTAGAGGGTGGGTGGTGTGCTCCGACAGCGGTGACGCTAGGGCACGGCG
>JAKDNC010000380.1 GCA_030452025.1 Nocardioides sp.
CCGCGTTGTTGACGAGGATGTCGAGGGACTTCTCGTGACTCTCGTACGCCGCGACCAGCTCGGCGATGCCGGCGGTGCTCGATACGTCGGCTGGAAGTGAGACACAGTGGCCGATCGAGGAGAGCTCGTCGGCGGTCTCGTTGCAGGCGTCGGCCTTGCGGGCGCTGATGTAGACGCGGGCGCCCTGGCGCAGCAGGCCCTCGGCGATCATCTTGCCGATGCCGCGGGAGCCGCCGGTGACCAGGGCGCTGCGGCCGGCGAGGGAGAACATGGCGGTGGTGTCCATGGGAGTCCTTTCGGGAGAGTGGTCCCCGGGAGAGTGGGGCACCGGCCGAGACCATTCGAGAGTGGCGCGGGCCCTCGGCGAAGTCAAACATGAGCGCAGGTTCAAATATACTCGAACCGGGATTCAGGTTGATGTAGTGTCCGAGACATGTTTGTCAGCACCCTTCCGGGTGGACACGTTTTCAGCGAGGAGACAGCCGATGACCTGGACGTCGAAGGAAATCCACCTTGCCACCCGTCCGACGGGATACCCCGACGGCGACACGTGGAGCCTGGTGAGCGCCGAGGTCCAGGACCCGGCCGAGGGTGAGTTCGTGGTGGAGGTGGACCACATCTCCCTCGACCCGGCGATGCGCGGCTGGCTCAACGACGTGCGCTCCTACGTCCCGCCGGTCAAGGTCGGCGAGGCCATGCGTGCGCTCGCCACCGGCACCGTGGTGGCCTCCGCGCACGCCGGCTTCGTGGTGGGTGACGCGGTCGTCGGCACCTTCGGCGTCGTCGAGTACGCCAAGAGCAACGGACGCGGGGTCACCAGACTGGACCTGGACGTGGCCGGCGCCCCCACCTGGCTGGGCGCACTCGGCATGCCCGGGATGACGGCGTACTTCGGGCTCAACGACATCGGCCGGCTGCAGCCGGGGGAGACCATCGTCGTCTCGGCCGCGGCAGGCGCCGTCGGCAGCGTGGTAGCCCAGCTCGCCAAGGCGATGGGCTGCCGTGTCATCGGCATCGCCGGCGGACCCGACAAGGTCGCCTGGCTGAAGGAGATCGGCCTCGACGAGGCGATCGACTACAAGAGCGAGAGCGTGCACAAGCGGTTGCGCGCTCTCGCCCCCGACGGGATCGACGTCTACTTCGACAACGTGGGCGGCGAGATCCTCGACGCGGCGCTGGCCAACCTGCGCCGCGGCGCCCGGATCGTGTTGTGCGGCGCGATCTCCAGCTACAACGACGAGACCCTCGCCGAGGGTCCGCGCCGCTACATGTCCCTGCTGGTCTTCCGCGCCACGATGGCCGGGTTCGTGGTCTTCGACTACGAAGACCGCTACCCCGAGGCCGTCGCCGCCCTCTCGAAGATGGTCGCCGACGGCTCGCTCGTGGCCCGAGAGACCGTCCTGGACGGCGGCGTGGAAGGCTTCCCGGAGGCCCTCCTCGGCCTGTACGACGGCGTGAACACCGGCAAGCTCGTGCTCAAGGTCTGAGCCCTTCACAGACCTGAGCACCCCACCGAACGGAGACACCACCCGATGCGTGCGATCCACATCAGCAGCCTGGACGGACCCGAAGCGACCGAGCTCGTCGAGCTGCCCGACCCGTCCAGCGCGGACCAGGTCGTCATCGACGTCAAGGCCATCGGCGTCGCCTTCCCGGAGCTGTTGCAGACCCGGGGGCTCTACCAGATCAAGCCCGAGCTGCCGTTCGTGCCGGGCGCCGAGGTGGCCGGTGTGGTTGCCTCGGCCCCCGAAGGGTCCGGCCTCGCCGTGGGCGACCGGGTGGCCTCCCTCCCGATGGTCGGAGGGTTCGCCGAGAAGGTGCTGGCCCAGCCGCACCTCACCTTCAAGCTGCCCGACGAGGTCAGCTTCGAAGAGGGCGCGTCGTTCCTCTTCAACTACGGCACCTCCCACTTCGCGCTGGTCGAGCGGGGCCACCTGCGCGAGGGGGAGACCGTGCTCGTGCACGGCGCCTCCGGCGGCATCGGCACCAGCGCCATCCAGGTCGCCAAGGCATTCGGGGCCGGCCGCGTCATCGGTGTCACCTCGACCGAGGAGAAGGGCGAGATCGCCGTCGCCGCGGGGGCTGACGAGTACGTCCTCGCCGACGGCTTCAAGGATGCCGTCGGGCGATGCGTCGACATCGTCGTGGACCCCGTCGGTGGCGACCGCTTCACAGACTCCCTGCGCACGTTGCGCGAGCACGGCCGGCTCCTGGTCATCGGCTTCACCGCCGGCGACATCCCGACGGTCAAGGTCAACCGGCTGCTGCTCAACAACATCTCGGTCTCGGGTGTCGGTTGGGGCGCCTACGCGTTGCCCCGCCCCGATTACATCGGCACCCAGTGGGCGGCCATGGAGCCCCACCTGCGCCGTGGCGCGCTCAAGCCGATCGTCGGCCCCAGCTTCGGACTGGAGCGGGCGGCCGAGGCCCTGCAGTGCCTCGAGCAGCGGAAGGCCACCGGCAAGGTCGTGCTCACCACATGAGGCCGCCGCTGCCCGATGTCGACCAGGTGGTCGCCCTGCCCGCCGTGCGCACCGCGGTCGCGCCGCCGGAGTGGGGTGACTTCAACGGCCACGTCAACGTGTTGGCCTACTACGAGTTCCACATGAGGGCCTCCGTGGACGCGGTCACGGAGCTCGGCTTCACCGACGACTACCGGCAGCGCCACGGGCAGAGTGTCTTCAGCCTCGAGCACCACATCGCCTTCCACGACGAGGTGCTGATCGGGCAGGAGGTCAGTGCCCACTTCCGGATGCTGGACCGCTCGGAGAAGCTGCTGCACGCGGTCACGATCCTGGTCAACCGCACGACGAACCGGATCGCCAACTCGGTCGAGTTCGTTGAGGCCCACGTGGATCTCGAGACCCGGCGGGCCTGCCCGTTCCACCCGTCGGTCGCCGGACCGCTCGACGCGCTCCTCGAGCAGCATCGTCGACTCCCGTGGGACCTTCCGCTCAACGGCGGCATGGGCCTCGGTCCACACCGGCCCTGTGGCACGGTGGCTTCGGTGCAGAAGGAGGACCGATGAGTCCCAGGGGCAGGACGAAGACTGAGCAGGAGCCACCCCCGCTCGCCGACACGTCCGGACTTCGCGCGCCCCCGGTCACCGCGCGTGGTGCTCGCACCCGGTCTGCGCTGGTCACGGCCGCGCGCGTGGTCTTCGAGCGGGATGGCTACCTCGACGCTCGGTTGACCGACATCACCGCCGAGGCGGGCTGCTCCATCGGCAGCTTCTACACCTACTTCTCCAGCAAGGACGAGATCCTGCAGGCCGTGATCGAGGTGGCCCAGGATGACATGCTGCACCCGGGGCACCCGCGGGTGGGTGAGGATGAGGCGTCCCCCGAGGTGGTCATCCGCGAGTCCAACCGTGCCTACCTCGAGGCCTACAAGCGCAACGCGAAGCTGATGATCATCCTCGAGCAGGTCGCGATCATCGACCCGAAGTTCCGTGCCGTACGACGGGCCCGCAGCGCCGCCTTCGCCAAGCGGAACGCGCGCGGCATCAAGGATCTCCAGGACGCGGGCCTCGTCGACCCCGAGCTCGATCCCTACATGGCCTCCATGGCGCTGTCGAGCATGGTGGGGCGGATGGCCTACAACGTCTTCTGCCTCGGCGACAAGGCCACCATGAAGCAGCTGGTCGAGACGACCACCCGGCTGTGGGCCAACGCTCTGTTGCTCAAGGTCGACTGAGCGCACGCAGCGAGGCACGAGCGGAGTGTGTGAAGCGACAGAGAACAATCGACTGAGCGCACGAGCCCGGTGGTCAGCAGTAGCAACCCGCAGGAACCGAGAAGGAAGGCGTGACCGATGGACGTGCGCAACAGGACAGCAGTGGTGACCGGAGCGGCCGGGGGAATCGGCGCGGCCGTGGCCCGACGACTCCTGGAGGGTGGCGCGCGAGTGCTCCTCACCGACCTGGACGACACCCGGCTCCAGGAGACCGCGGCCGGCCTCGCCGCCTCGTACGACGACCGCGTGGTCGCGCGTGCCGCGGACGCCACGGTCACCGACGACATCCAGGGGCTGCTGGACCTGGCCGTGGAGGCGCTGGGACCGGTCGACCTCTATTTTGCCAACGCGGGCGTCGGCGGAGGAC
>JAKDNC010000013.1 GCA_030452025.1 Nocardioides sp.
CTGATGCGATTCACCATCTCAATTCACCTTCCCGGCTTGTGAGAACTCACCGGTGGCCAGGCCAGCGAGGTTGACGACGTAGGCGTCGAACCAGGGACCTGTCCCGATGATGTTGCCGAGGATCTCGGCATAGGGGCCGTACGCCGCGAGGGTGTCCTTGAGCTCCTTCTCCTTGGAGGTCAGGAAGTCGAGCAGCCCCTCGACCTCCTTGAGGGCCGGGCCGATCTCGTCCTCGTTCTCCTTGACGACGCCCCGGAGCTCGCGGGCAAGGATGCGGGCGTTGACGAGCAGCCGGTGCACCGACGCCTTGCGAGTCCGCAGCTCCTTGAAGACCAGGTCAGCACTCTTCATCAACTTGGTGATGTCCTGACTGCGGTCGTCGAGAATATTCGAGACCCCCGTGGACCCCTCGAGCAGGGTCTGGAGCTCCTTGTCCCGTCCCGAGATGGACTCGGAGAGCCGCGAGAGGCCGGTGAAGGCTCCTTCCATCTCCGGTCCCGCCGCATCGATCGTCTCGCTGAGCGAGTTCAAGGCCTTTTTGAGACGCCCGGTGTCGATTCGTTCCGTGGTCGAGGTGAGGTCGCCCAGCACCCCGACGATGTCGTAGCCCGCCTCGGTGCGCTCGATCGGGATCGTCTCGTCGCTCGCGAGCTGGCCGGACCCCGCAGGCGTGAGCTGAAGGTATTTCTCACCCAGAAGGTTGAGCACCTCCACGGAGGCCTCGCTCTCCTTGCCGAACTCCACACCGTGGTCCACCTCGAACGAGACGACGACCTTGTTTGCGTCCAGGTCGATGTCCTGCACCCGGCCGACCCGGATGCCACCGACCTGGACCATGTTTCCCTTGTGCAGCCCGCTGGCGTCCTTGAATTCCGCCCGGTAGGTGTCACCGGCGAACCCCGGGAACTTCGAGAGGTTGAAGGCCGCCGCGATGATCAGCAGGCCAAGCACCAACGAGATCGCACCCATGCGGAGGATCTGGCGCTCCGAGTAGCCGCCCATCACTGACACCTCGCCGCGTTGGAGCTCAGCTTGAAGTTGCTCAGCTGCTTCTGGATCTCGTCTAGCAGTGGGATGTCGCTGATCAGCGGCAGGTGGATCTTGGCCGAGACCGCGCAGAGGTAGTAGTTGTACCAGGATCCATAGGTGCCGGTACGGGTCTGGTCGGTCATCGACTCCGGCAGTCTGTCCAGCAGGTGGCCGAGCACCTTCTGGCTCTCCGGCGCGTTGAGCAGCTTCGCCAGTCGTCGCAGCTCGACCACGTCCGCCTTGAGGTAGGGGCGGGAGTCCGAGAGCAGTCCGGCGACCGCTTCGGTGAGGTCCGAGATGTTGTCGAGCGAGGAGCCAATCGTCTTGCGGTCGCTGGCCAGGTCGGTCATCCAGTCCTTCAGCTCGGTGATCAGCCCGGTCAGCTCGCGGGAGTGACTGTTCACGGTGTCCATGGTCTTGCTGAGATTGGTGACGACCTCACCGATCAGCTCGTCACGATTGGCCAGACTGTTGGTCAGCGAGCCGGTCTTCTTCAGCAGGCTGGCCACCGTGCCGCCCTCTCCCTGGAGCACTCGCACGAGGTTCAACGACAGCTCGTTGACCTCCTTCGGGTTGAGCGCGGTGAACAGCGGCTGGAAACCGTTGAAGAGCACCGTCAGGTCCAGTGCAGGCGTGGTCTGGCCGACCGGGATCACATCGTCGTCCCCGAGTGGCTCTGCCGCGTCAGACTTGCCCTCCTCGATCGCCATGTAGCGGTCACCGACGAGGTTCTTGAATCGGATCTCCGCGCGGGCCGCCGTGGTCATCGACACGTCGTCCTTGACCCGGAAGGTGATCAGGGCGTGGTTGCGTTCATGGTGTTCGACGCCCTTGACCTCGCCCACCGAGACACCGGCGATGCGGACGTCGTCACCCTTCTCGAGCTCGGTGGCGCTGGTGAAGACCGCTTTGTATTCCCGACCGGCCCCGAACCCGACGTTGCCCATGATCGCTGCGAGCAGTCCGGTGACCAGCAGGCTGGCGAGCGTGAAGATGCCGAGCTTGATGGCAGCACCGGCGGTGGCGGAGTTGCGACTCACTTGCGCGATCCCTCCCCGCGAACCAGCGGCCCGTAGAAGAGGGACGGGATCGAGCCGTAGGTATCCACGTTGTTGCCGGACTCGGCAGCCAGCATTGCGCTGGTGACTTCCTGGTCACCAGCGGTTCCGGCGTAGCCCATCGTCGGGTTGATCCGGGAGTTCCTGCTGATCCCGAGCAGGTCGAGCAACTTGGCGGGATCCTGCAGCAGTGCGGTCGGCGAGTTGTCGAGGCTGCCGTCGTCGCCGTCGGCCAGCTCCACCGGCGGATAGGGCACCTGCGGGTTCGGCAGGCCGGCACACCACGGTCCGTGACCGACCTCGCCGTAGGCCGGCCGGTCATCTTCGTCGTAGCCGGCGTACTGCGTGGCGCCAAGCTCGATGTACTGCTTGACGCGGTCTCCGGCGAACATGTCGCCGAGGTAGTCGTCGTACTTGTCGAGCCCCTTGAGCAGGCAGGGGTACTCCGGCGAGTAGACAGCCAGCAGGTTGAGCACCGGCTCGGTGACCTCACCCATGCGGATCAGGTCCTGTTCGTTGTCACCGAGGATGCGGGTCGTGGTGTCAGCCAGGCCGGAGACATCGGCGAAGAAGGTGCCGAGCTCCTTCTTGTTCTCCAGGATGGTCCTGCTGGTCACGGTGGCGTTGCGGAGCACGTTCATCAGGTCGGGGGCCGCGATCGCGTAGGTCTCGGCGACGTCACTGAGCAGGACCAGGTCCTTGCGCAGCGTGGGCAGATGCTCGTCGATCGCCGTGAGATAGCCGCCCAGCTTGTCGAGGGTCTCACCGACCTCCTCACCGCGCCCGTCCAGCGCCGTGGCGAGGGCGTTCAGGGTGGCATTGAGATCTGCAGGTCGGATCGATCGGAGCAACGGGAAGAGATCGGCCAGGATCCGGCTGAGCTCGACGTTGGTGGTCACCCGTGCCGACGGGATCACCGTGTCGTCGACCAACGGCTGGTCGGCAGGATCGTCGGGGTCGACCAAGCTGATGTATTTCTGGCCGAACAACGTGGTCGGCAGGATCTCCACCTTGATCTTCGCGTCAATCGCCTCGGCCGCTTCCGGACGCAGGCCGATCTTGATCGATGCCTCCTTGCCGTCCTGCTCGATGCTGCGCACCTGGCCCACGAGCACGCCGTGCATCCGGACGTCACCGAACTTGGCAAGTTGCAGACCTGCGCGATCGGCCTTGACCGTCACCATGGTGACCGGCTCGAACGCCTTCTGGTAGACCGCGATCGACAGCGCGACCATGGTCGCTATCGATGCAAGGAAGACCACACCGAAGACCAGCAGTCGCCGGTGCTCGGCACCGTTGCCGTGATGGAGGTTGACGAGCATCGTGTGTCCCCGCCTAGCCCGTGATCCGGACGGTGGTGGTGGATCCCCAGATCGCGAAGCTCAGGAAGAAGTCGGCGGCCACGCTGAAGACGATCGAGGTCCGGATCGCGCGCCCCACGGCCAGCCCGACGCCGGCCGGCCCGCCGGAGGCGCTGTAGCCGTAGTAGCAGTGGATCAGGATGATCGCGGTGGCCAGGAACAGCAGCTTGAAGAACGACCAGAGGATGTCGATCGGCGGCAGGAACTGCAGGAAGTAGTGGTCGTAGGTGCCGGCCGACTGGCCGTACATCAGCGTCGTGATCAACCGCGGCGAGAGGTACGACGCGGACAGGGCCACGATGTAGAGCGGAATCACCGCGATGAACGCGGCGATCATGCGGGTGGTGACCAGGAACGGCAGGGAAGGAACCCCCATCACCTCGAGGGCGTCGATCTCCTCCGAGATGCGCATCGCGCCCAGCCGTGCGGTGTAGCCGCAGCCCACGGTGGCGGCGAGAGCGATCGAGGAGACCAGCGGGGCGACCTCTCTGGTGTTGAAGTAGGCCGAGATGAATGCGCTGAACTTGGCGACGCCGATCTGGCTCAGGGAGGCGTACCCCTGAATGCCGACTTCGGTGCCGGCGAAGAACGAGAGGAACGCGATCACGCCCACGGTGCCGCCCAGGACGGTCAGTCCACCGGCTCCGAAGGTGACCTCGGCGAGGGTCTTCCAGATCTCGCGGCGATAGCGGCTCACGGCGCGTGGCGTCCACGCCAGGGCCTTGACGTAAAAGAGGAACTGGTCGCCGTACTGCTCGAGGCTGTCGCGGCGTCCCTGGACGAACGAGGAGCCGAGCGCGGTGATCGAGACCATCACACACCCGCCTGGGGGACGACCTGGAAGTAGATCGCGGTGATCACGGCGTTGATGAAGAACAACAGCATGAACGCGATGATCACGGCCTCGTTGACCGCGCGGCCGACGCCGCTGGCACCGCCGCCGGCCTGGAGGCCCTTGTAGGCGCCGACGATCGCGGCGAGCCATCCGAAGATGGCCGCCTTGACTATCGCGATGTAGAGGTCGGACAGGCTTGCCAGTGCGGTGAAGGACGAGAGGAACGCCCCGGCGGATCCGCCCTGGATGATCACCGTGAAGAAGTAGCCGCCGCCGATGCCCGCAGTGATCACGATGCCGATGATCATCACCGACACGAAGACAGTGGCGACCACGCGCGGCGCCACGAGTCGCTCGAGGGGATCGATGCCGAGCACCTCCATGGCGTCGATCTCCTCGCGGATCTTGCGGGCACCGAGGTCGGAGCAGATCGCCGAGCCCGCGGCACCGGCGATGATCAGCGCCGCCGCGATCGGCGCCGCCTCACGCACCACCGCCAGGACTGCGGTGGCGCCGGCGAAGGACTGCGCACCGAGCTGACCGGTGAGGTTGCCGACCTGGAGGGAGATCACGGCGCCGAAGGGAATCGAGACCAGGATCGTCGGCATCAGGGTCACCGAGGTGATGAACCACGCCTGCTCGATGAACTCGCGCGTCTGGAACGGCTTGGTGAAGATGCGTTTGGTGACCTGGACGACCATTCCGGCGATCTCGCCGGGACCCCGGATCACGGACACAGCCGAGAAGCCCATCCCGCACCTCCCTCATCAGCACGTTGGTCGAACACGGCACCGCCTTGGACGGACGGCCCACGAATAGTAGAACGTGTTCTCGTTTTGGGCAATGGGGCCGCCCTCCCCCCTCAACGACCGACCTACCGGTAGGTAACGGAACCGGGCCCGGCGATCCTGGGTCGCTAGGGTGAGCGCGTGAGTGATGTGTGGAGCGAGTTCACCGCGGACCCGCGAGTCGAGGGAAATGCGACGTTGAGGGCCGGAGACGCCGACCGTGACGTCGTACGACGGGTGCTCAGCGCTGCATATGCCGAGGGCCGGATCGATCGTGAGGAGCTCGACGAGCGCAGCGACCTGGCGCTCGCTGCACGCACGATCGCCGAGCTGCCCGAGTTGATCGACGACCTGATCGTGACCTCTGCCCTAGCGCCTTCCTCCCCCACATCCTTGGTATCCGGTGCCACAGATGCCTCCGTCGAGCAGCGAGCCACCCAGCGCTGGGAGGGACAGCGCCGTCAGGCGCTCTGGGCGATGCTCAGCGCCTCGGCGATCTGCTGGGCGATCTGGCTGATGGCTGGCATGCAGGTCGGATGGGGCATCCCGTGGCCCCTCTGGGTCACCCTCGGCACCGGCCTCAACCTGGGCCGGACCCAGTTCATGCGCGAGGAGATCATCGGCGAGGAGCGGACCAGGCTCGAGAGGAAGCCGAGGGCCGAGTGAGGCGGTCGGTCAGCGGCCGAGCATCTTGGCCAGCATGCCCTTGGGCTCCTCGATCACGCTGGGGAGGGGAGCCGGCTCGACGTCCGACGGATCCTCATTTCGGGAATGAGGGGCGGGCGGACGGGCGCCGGTGGACTCCGCCGCGATCGCCTCGAGGAACTCGTCGACCTCGGCAGTGACGTAGCCGACCCGGAGTCGCACCGTCGCGAATCGCACCATGGCGATCAACGGCTCGATCGCTCGCCCCTGCTGCAGGGTGACGACCATCCCGTCGAGGAAGTCGTCGACGTGGCCCATCGCGTAGTTGCTGCCACCGCGGGTGGTGCTGAACTCAGCCTCCCGGATCCGCTCGATCAGGGCGTCATGATCGGGCTCGCCGGGCACTAGCGGGTCGCCTCCATCATCTGACGAAGCTCCTTCTTCAGGTCACCGATCTCGTCACGCAGCCGAGCGGCGAGCTCGAACTGGAGCTCGGCAGCAGCATTGTGCATCTGATCGGTGAGGTCCTGGATCAGCTGGGCCAGCTCGGCACTGGGCATCCCGGACAGGTCTTCGCCATGGCCTCCAGCGTCCCGCGAGAGCGCCGGGACCGGCGCGGTCTTGTGCTTGGGGTCCTGCTGCCAGGTCTTCAGCAGCTCTTCGGTGCTCTCGTCCTCGCGGGCAAGCATGTCGGTGATGTCCGCGATCTTCTTGCGCAGCGGTTGCGGGTCGAGTCCGCGCTCGAGGTTGTAGGCGACCTGCTTCTCGCGGCGACGGTTCGTTTCGTCGATCGCCTTCTCCATCGATGCGGTGATCTTGTCGGCGTACATGTGCACCTGCCCGGAGACATTTCGGGCCGCACGTCCGATCGTCTGGATCAACGACTTGTCCGAGCGCAGGAACCCTTCCTTGTCGGCATCAAGGATCGCAACCAGGGACACCTCCGGGAGGTCGAGACCCTCGCGGAGCAGGTTGATGCCGACCAGGACGTCGTACTCCCCCATCCGCAACTCGCGGAGCAACTCGATACGACGCAGGGTGTCGACCTCGGAGTGGAGATAGCGGGTGCGGATCCCGGCGTCGAGGAGGTAGTCGGTGAGGTCCTCGGACATCTTCTTGGTCAGCGTGGTGACCAGGACTCGCTCGTTCTGCTCAGCGCGGGTGCGAATCTCGTGGATCAGATCGTCGATCTGGCCCTTGGTCGGCTTGATCACGACCTCGGGGTCCACCAGACCGGTCGGGCGGATGATCTGCTCGACGACGTCACCGCGGACCTTGTCGAGCTCGTAGTTGCCCGGCGTCGCGGAGAGGTAGATCGTCTGGCCGATCCGCTCGAGGAACTCCTCCCACTTCAGCGGACGGTTGTCCATCGCGCTGGGGAGACGGAAGCCGTGCTCGACGAGGTTCCGTTTGCGGGACATGTCACCTTCATACATCCCGCCGATCTGCGGCACGGCGACGTGGGACTCGTCCACGACCAGGACGAAGTCCTCGGGGAAGTAGTCCAGCAGACAGTTGGGTGCGCTCCCCCGGCTCCGGCCGTCGATGTGCATCGAGTAGTTCTCGATGCCCGAGCAGGCACCGACCTGGCGCATCATCTCGACGTCGTAGGTCGTGCGCATCCGAAGCCGCTGTGCCTCGAGGAGCTTGCCCTGGCGCTCGAAGGTGGCCAGCTGCTCGGTCAGCTCCTCCTCTATCCCGTTGATCGCCCGCTCCATCCGCTCCGGGCCGGCGACGTAGTGGGTGGCCGGGAAGATGTAGAGCTCCTCGTCCTCGGTGACCACCTCACCGGTCACCGGGTGCAGAGTCATCAGACGCTCGACCTCGTCACCGAAGAACTCGATCCGCACCGCGAGCTCCTCGTAGACCGGAAAAATCTCGAGGGTGTCCCCACGGACCCGGAAGGTGCCGCGGGTGAAGGCGAGGTCGTTGCGGGTGTACTGGATCTCGACCAGGCGCCGCAGGATCGAGTCCCGGTCGTGCTCCTCACCCGTGCGCAGACGGATCATGCGGTCGACGTACTCCTGGGGCGTGCCGAGACCGTAGATGCACGACACCGTGGAGACGACGATGACGTCGCGCCTGGTGAGCAACGAGTTGGTCGCCGAGTGGCGCAGTCGCTCGACCTCCTCGTTGATGGAGGAGTCCTTCTCGATGTAGGTGTCCGTCTGGGGGACGTAGGCCTCGGGCTGGTAGTAGTCGTAGTAGCTGACGAAGTACTCGACCGCGTTGTTGGGAAACAGGCTCCGCAACTCATTGGCGAACTGGGCGGCCAGCGTCTTGTTCGGCTGCATCACCAGGATCGGACGCTGAAGCTCCTCGGCCACCCACGCCACGGTGGCCGTCTTGCCTGTTCCCGTCGCGCCGAGCAGGACGATGTCCTCGACGTCGTCTCGGATCCGCGAGGAGATTTCCTTGATCGCCGCCGGCTGGTCACCCGCCGGTTGGTAGTCCGAGACCACTTCGAAGGGGGCAACGCTGCGCTCAAGGTCGGTCACTGGTCGCATGCCCACCAGAGTAGACGGCGGGTCCGACATTCCTCGGGCTGTCGTCTAGATTGGGCGCCGTGAGTCGTTCCGATCAGTCCCGAGGGCGGATCTTCAGCCTGGCGCGTCGGTTCCTGCTGGCATTTTTCGGACTGCAGGTCCTCCTGGCCATGGGTCTCACGCTGGTCGACTCCTACCGTCGCCGCAACAAGAAGCCGAAGCCCTTCCCGACCCAGCGGCCGCACAGCGTCGAGGTCGGCGGTGGCACGGTGACCACCTACACCTTCGGCAGCGACTTGTACGACGACATGCTCGCGGCCATCGAGGGCGCCCGACGCCAGATCCTCTTCGAGACCTACATCTGGAAGGGCGACGAGATCGGCGAGCGCTTCAAGCAGGCGCTGTCCGAGGCTGCCGACCGCGGCGTGGACGTCCACATCATCTACGACGGCTTCGCCAACCTGGTGGTCTCGCCGCGGTTCAAGAAGTTCCAGCCGAACCTCAAGGTGCTCCGTTTCCCGGTCTACAACGCCGGGGTCCGCTTCTTCGACATGAGTCGCTACGGCCGCGACCACCGCAAGATCCTCGTCATCGACGACGAGGTTGGCTTCGTCGGCGGCTACAACATCGGCACCCCCTACGCCACCGAGTGGCGCGACACGCACTGCCGGATCACCGGCCCCGGTGTCTCGGACCTCAAGCGCGCGTTCGCCGACTTCTGGAACCTTCACCGGCGCAAGCACTTCCGGGCCAGCGAGCGTCCGCTCCTGCTCGAGACCGCCTCGCAGTGGGAGCCCCGGATCCGGTTCCACCGCAACGTCCCTCGGCTCTGGATGTTCCCGATCCGGTCGATGTACCTCGAGGCGATCAATCGGGCCACCTCACGGGTCTGGCTCACCCATGCCTACTTCATCCCCGACTCCGACTTCGTCGACGCCCTCACCCAGGCGTCGCGGCGCGGTGTCGACGTACGTCTGCTGATCCCGCAGAAGTCCAACCACATCGTCGCCGACTGGATCTCGCGCGGCTACTTCTCGCAGCTGCTCGACGCGGGCATCGGCGTGTTCCGGTTCAAGGACGCCATGGTGCACGCCAAGACCGCCACCGTCGACGGCAACTGGTCCACGATCGGCACCGCCAACGTCGACCGGCTCAGCCTCAGCGGCAACTACGAGATCAACGTGGAGATCATCGACCCGGAGATGGCCCGCGCGATGGAGCAGACATTCGAGGTCGACCTGACCAACTGCACGAGACTGACCCTGGACGAGTGGGAGACCCGCGACGTCTACCGCCGCTTCACCGAGATGGTGCTGCGCCCGTTGCGCCCCCTGCTCTGAAGTTTGAGGAGAACGATGTTCGGCTCACGCCTGCGTACGCTGTCCGGCGCGAAGGTCTTCATCACCGGCGCCGCAAGCGGCATCGGCCGGTCCACCTCTCTGCAGGCCTCCCTCGAGGGCGCCCAGGTGTTCCTGACCGATCGCAACGCTGCGTTGCTCGAGACGACCGCCCGCGAGATCCGTGACGCGGGTGGCTCGGTTCCGTTCGCACAGGCGGCCGACATCAGCGTGTACGACGACGTACGGGCGCTTGCAGACCAGCTCACCGCCGAGCACGGGCCCATGGACGTGGTGATGAACATCGCCGGGATCTCCTCCTGGGGCACTGTCCAGGCCCTGCGGCACGAGCAGTGGCGGAAGCTGGTCGACGTCAACCTGATGGGCCCGATCCACGTGATCGAGTCGCTGGTCCCGCCGATGATCGAGGCGGGCCGCGGCGGCCACCTGGTCAACGTCTCCTCGGCGGCCGGGATCATCGGCATGCCCTGGCACGCTGCCTACTCCGCCAGCAAGTTCGGCCTGCGTGGCGTCTCGGAGGTGCTCCGCTTCGACCTCAGGAAACACGGCATCGGCGTCAGCCTGGTCTGCCCCGGGGGTGTGGCGACCCCGCTGACCGAGACAGTCGAGATCGCAGGTGTGGACCGCACCTCGAAGGCGTTCGAGAAGTTGCACGCCCGATTCCGCAAGCGCGCGGTCACACCGGAGGAGGCTGCCGCGTCGATCCTGGACGGCGTACGCCGCAACAGGTACTGGGTCTACACCTCCAACGACATCCGGGCGATCCACTTCCTGCAACGCCACTTCTCCCCCGGTTACGTCCTCGCGATGCGGCTGATGAACTACGGCGCCAACCGCGCCCTGCCGGCCGTCGGCCGGGCACGTCGTCCCGAGGAGGGTGCATGAGCACTCCTCGCATCGCCCCTGGCGACCTGCGTGACGTCGGCCTGCCCGTGTGGGCCTTCTCGCGGCTCGCCGGCCGGATCTCGCGCACCGAGCCGCCGGCCATCTTCTTGACCCTGGGGCGCAACCGTCGACTCTTCTGGGGGTGGCTCCACTTCGCCGGCCGGCTGATGCCCGGCGGTCGTCTGCCCCGCCGCGAGACCGAGCTGGTGATCCTCCGGGTCGCCTCCCGCACCGGGTCCGACTACGAGTGGACCCAGCACGAGGGCCTCGGCCGCCGGGCCGGGCTCACCACCGCCGAGGTCGAGGCCGTGTCCCGCCCGTCTCCCGATGCGAGCGGACACCTCTGGCGCGGCCGGGACCGGATGCTGCTCACCGTCACCGACGAGCTGTTCGACGCCGGGGACGTCTCGGATGCCACCTGGGCGCTGATGGGCCAACACCTTGACGAGCGCACCTGTGTGGAGCTGCTGATGCTGGTGGGCCACTATCGGATGCTGGCCACGACGCTGCGCGCGCTCCGCGTGCAGCCCGACAAGCCGCGCTCCTGACTCCTGCCGCTCACTTCGACAGTGGCCCGGGGCGTGGTTCGCGCCTCGCCACGGCGCCGACCCGGCCTGCCATGTAGTTCCCGTTCGCTCGTCGCCCGCACAACAATCACCGGGACCGTGCGCAGCATCCGGCGCCCCCGAGAAGTTGCGCGAGAGACGACACAAGGTCCAGTCGTGTCTGCGCACTTGAGAGAGAACTAGCCGGGTAAATGACCTCTCGGCGCCATTCTCGGACCCCGGCGTGGGCGTCGGAGCCTGGCCAGCCCGACCAGCGCTTGGACGCGGTATCGGTGCCCCGCCCATTCCTGCAGCAGGTCGGCCATTCCCGCGTCATCCAGTGGTGTGCCGGTCAGGGCCCAGCCGATGTCGGCGGCCACGTGGTAGTCACCGAAGCTCACTGCGTCGGGATCGCCCAGGGCGCGGCTCCTGGTCTCCGCGCTGGTCCACGCCCCCACGCCGGGGAGGGACCTGAGCCGGCGGTCGGCCTCGCCGGAGGGAACCGCCGAGACACGCTCCAGTGACGCGGCCACGCGCGCCGCCGAGACCAGGGTCCGTGAACGGGCGGGATCGATGCGCATCTTCAACCAGTCCCAGGACGGCACGTCGGCGAGCTCGCGGGGGGTGGGCGGCACCCACAGGTCCTGTGTCCCGACCGGCCCGGGGGCGCGGGCGCCGTATCTCCTGACCAGACGTCGAAACCCGAGGAACGCTTCCTGGCCGGTGACCTTCTGCTCGATGATCGCTGGCACCAGGGCCTCCATCACCCGTCCGGTTCGCCCGATGCGCCAGTGCGGGTGACGTCGATGGGCTTCGATCAGGACCGGGTGGCGTGGCTCGAATCCACTCCAGTCGTCCTCGGCGCCCAACAGTGCGGGGAGCGAGTCGAGCAGGAGCTCAGCGCCGTTTCCCCAGGCACGCGCCGCGATCACGCCGTCCCGCGGCATTGGGCGGATCCTCAGGGTCGCCGGCCCCTCAGCGGTGAGCACGCCGCGCCAGTGCGCACCGGTCGCGTCGATCCGGTACGTCGGGTCCCCTGGGCCCCGGCGCGCGACCGAGAGGATCTGCCCCGCCGGGCACGGCCAGTCCGGTCGCCAGTCCCGCACCAGCCCGTCGGCTCCTGTCTCCCCTGCGCTCACGAGGCCAATCTAGGCGACGAGCGTCAGCCAGGCGTGCGACAGTGGGTTACACGTACGTCTAGAATCCCGGCATGACCGAACCAGTTGCTTCCGGCAGCAAGCGCCGCTCCACGGCGGCGACCCGTCGCCGCAAGCGGGAGCAGGAGATCCTCGACGCCACGCGGGCCCTCTTCGACGCGGCCGGCATGCGCGAGGTGCACATCGACGAGATCGCCAAGGCTGTCGGCACCAACCGAGCCATCATCTATCGACACTTCTCCGGCAAGGACGAGCTGTTCGCGCTCACCCTGGTCGGCTACCTCGACGAGCTCCACGGGCGGATGCGAAGCGTCTCCGAGGGCCACGAGGACCCCCGCGAACGGCTCTCGGCGCACGTGGAGGCATTCGTCGACTTCGGCATCGAGTACCCCGCGTTCGTGGACTGCGCACAGGCGTTGATGCGTCGGCCTGGTCCCGAGCTCCTCGAGGTGCTCAGCGAGCCCGCGTTGTTCCGGCTCGGGCGCGGCATCTCCGGATGCCTGGCGCTGCTGACCGGCGCCCTCGATGACGGGGTCGCCCAGGGCACGTTCCACGTCGAGGACACGAACCTGCTGGCCAACCACATGTACGCCACCGGCCTCGGGGCCCTCCAGCTGGCCCGCGTCGGGATGCTGATCAAGGAGCTTGCTCCCGGCATCCCGACGATCGCTCCCCTCTCCACCGAGCAGGTGCGCAGATACCTCGTGGACACCAGTCTCGCGCTGGCGATCGGGACGCCGGACTGACGTCGACCGGCGACCGGGGCCTGCGGCCCGGCCGGCGGCCCGGTCAGCGCTCGAGAACGGCCGTGACGCCCTGTCCGCCGGCCGCGCAGATGGAGACCACGGCCTTGCCGGACCCCTTCTCTGCGAGCAGCTTGGCGGCGGTGTGGAGGATCCGGCCACCGGTCGCGGCGAACGGGTGGCCGGCTGCGAGCGAGGAGCCGTTCACGTTGAGCTTGCTGCGCTCGACGGTGCCGAGCGGCTTGTCGAGGCCGAGGCGTTCCTTGCAGAAGATCGGGTCCTCCCACGCGGCGAGCGTGGAGAGAACCTGGGAGGCGAAGGCCTCGTGGATCTCGTAGAAGTCGAACTCCTCGAAGTCGTAGCCGGCCCGGGCGAGCATCCGCGGCATCGCGTAGGCCGGTGCCATCAACAGCCCCTCGTGACCGGTCACGTAGTCCACGGCTGCCGTCTCGTAGTAGGTCAGGTAGGCGAGGACCGGCAGATCGTGCTCCTCGGCCCACTCCTGCGTAGCCAGCAGCACCGTCGAGGCCCCGTCGGTCAGGGGTGTGGAGTTTCCGGCGGTCATGGTGGCCGCTTCGCCCTTGCCGAACACGGGCTTGAGCGTCGAGAGCTTCTCCACCGAGGATTCGGGGCGCAGGTTCAGGTCACGATCGACGCCGCGGAAGGGCGTGATCATGCCGTCGACGAACCCGCTCTCGTAGGCCTCCCCGAGCTTCTGGTGCGAGCTGGCGGCCAGCTCGTCCTGCGCCTCGCGGGAGATGTTCCACTCCAGCGCGGTCAACGCGGCGTGGTCCCCCATGGACAGGCCGGTGCGCGGCTCACCGTTCTGCGGGATCGAGGGCACGAGGTCGCCGGGGCGAACCTTGATCAACGCGGCAAGGCGACCCTTGAGGTCCTTGGCACGGTTGGCCTCGAGCAGGATCTTGCGGAGCTTCTCGCCGACGGCGATCGGGGCATCGGAGGTGGTGTCCGACCCGCCGGCAACGCCCACCTCGATCTGACCGAGCGCGATCTTGTTGGCCACCTGCATCGCGGCCTGCAGTCCGGTGCCGCACGCCTGCTGGATGTCGTAGGCCGGGGTCTCCGGGGACAACCTGGAGCCGAGGACCGTCTCGCGGGCCAGGTTGAAGTCACGCGAGTGCTTGAGCACAGCACCGGCCGCGAACTCACCCAGGCGCTCACCCTCGAGTCCGTATCGCTCGATGAGACCGTCGAGGGCAGCGGTGAGCATCTCCTGGTTGGACGCGGTCGCGTACTTCGTGTTGGAGCGGGCGAAGGGGATGCGGTTGCCGCCGAGGACGGCTACGCGGCGCGGGCTAGCGGACATTGTTGTCTCCTGGATTGAATCGGGGTCTGCCTATCCTTGCCGGTGTGAGCACGGGATGGAAACCAATGAGTCAGACGTCACGAAAAGTGGACTCCGAGTTACACCTCTAGTTACATACCATGGCATGAGGGCGCCCATCGGGCGTCGGCCGACCCAATCCGATTCGTCGACAAGGACACTTCCACCATGAGCGACCGTTACCAGGCCTTCACCAAGTCCCCCATCGGGAAGCTGTTGGTCAAGAACCTCGGCCTGCCGGACCCGGTCAAGCTTGACCGCTGGACCGAGGGCGCGCCCCTGGTCGACGGCACTGTCGTCGTGGGCGGCAACGGCCGCCTCGCCCTGACCGAGAGCCTGGACGGGCTCGGCATCGCCAACACCACGGAGAAGGCAGACGGCGAGAAGTACAAGGGCCTCGTCTTCGATGCCACGGGCATCACCAACTCAAGCGAGCTCGGCGAGCTGGCGAAGTTCTTCACCCCACTGATGCGTTCGTTGACCAACTGCGCGCGAGTCGTCGTGCTCGGCAGCGCCCCTGAGCTGCTCAAGGGTGAGAAGCGCGTCGCCCAGCGCGCCCTCGAGGGCTTCACCCGCTCGCTCGGCAAGGAGATCGGCAAGGGTTCGACGGTCCAGCTCGTCTACGTCGCCCCCGGCGCCGAGACCTCCGTCGACTCGACGCTGGCGTTCCTACTCTCTCCCAAGTCGGCCTACGTCTCCGGCCAGGTCATCCGCATCGGGGCCAAGGGAGAGAAGAAGGCCGTCGCCCTCAAGGACTGGGAGCGTCCGCTGGCGGGCAAGATTGCGATCGTCACCGGCGCGAGCCGCGGCATCGGCGAGCAGATCGCCCGAGTGCTGCACCGCGACGGTGCCACGATCCTGGGCATCGACGTCCCGCAGGCCGCCAGTGAGCTGCAGTCGGTCATGAAGGAGCTGAACGGCGACAGCCTCACCCTCGACATCACCCACTCCGACGCGCCGCAACGGATCGCACACCACGTGAAGGAGAGCCACGGGGGCGTGGACATCGTCGTGCACAACGCCGGGATCACGCGCGACAAGAAGCTTGCCAACATGGCCCAGGACCGCTGGGACTCGGTCATCGCGGTGAATCTCACCGCCCCGGAGTTGATCACCCGAGCCCTCCTCGAGGCCGGCGCGATCAACAAGAACGGCCGTGTCGTCGGTGTCGCCTCCATCGCCGGTATCGCCGGAAACGTGGGCCAGACCAACTACGCGACGTCCAAGGCCGGCGTGATCGGCTTCGTCGACTCGCTGGCTGACGAGCTCAAGGACGGCATCACGATCAACGCCGTCGCCCCCGGGTTCATCGTCACCCAGATGACCGCCGCGGTGCCGTTCGCGACCCGTGAGGTCGGCCAGCGCCTGAACGCGATGAGCCAGGGCGGCCTTCCCATCGACGTCGCCGAGACCATCGCCTGGTATGCCAATCCGGCCTCCACCGCCGTCAACGGCAACGTGGTCCGCGTCTGCGGCCAGATGATGCTGGGGGCCTGACATGGGCGAGACCCGACTCATCCAGGGCACCGGTGGCGGCGTCACCGGCATGCTCAAGGCCGCACTGCCCACCATCCCGGGTGTGAACCAGCTGCCCGGCGTGCGCAAGACCGGCCACGAACTCCCCGACCTCACGGTCCGCAGGGAGGGCGTCCCGGTCACCCGCGACGAGGTGTCGGCCTACGCTGCGGTGTGCGGCTTCCCGGAGAAGGACACGGCGCCTCTTCCCTACCTGCACATGGTGGCCTTTCCGCTGCACATGGCGATCATGTCCGACCAGTCTTTCCCGTTCCCCGCCATCGGGACGGTGCACCTGGAGAACACCATCACCGCGCATCGTCCGGTCGCGATCGGCGAGACCGTCTCGGCCACCGCCCGTGCGGAGAACCTGAGGGCGCACACCAAGGGCCGGGTCTTCGACATGGTCGTCTCGATCGAGGCCGAGGGAGAGACCGTGTGGGAGAGCACCTCGACATACCTCCGGCTCGGCAAGGGCGACAAGGAGCACGGCGAGCGCGGGACGCAATTCGCCGAGGTGGCCTCGGGAGGCGCCACCTGGAAGCTCGGCACCGACCTCGGTCGCCGCTACGCAGCGGTGTCGGGTGACAGCAATCCGATCCACCTCCACCCCGTGACCGCCAAGGCCTTCGGGTTCCCGCGCCACATCGCCCACGGCATGTGGAGCAAGGCCCGCGCGATCGCTGCGATCGAGAACCGGCTGCCCGACGCGGTCCGGGTCGAGGTGGGTTTCAAGAAGCCCATCTTCCTGCCGGGCTCGGTGGGCTTCGGCGCCCGTGGGGTCGAGGACGGCTTCGAGTTCGCGATCAACAACCCGAAGACCGGTGCCCCGCACCTGCAGGGACGCACCATCTCCCTCTGACACCCCCGGTCTGACAGCTCTGTGTCGGGTGCTGGGCTGGTCGCTGTAGCGACCAGCCCAGCACTCGACCTGTCTCAGGGGACGTCGACGGCGCTGGTGTCGACCCTGCGGACCGTCTTGGCCGTCGGGGAGTCCGCGATCCGCTTGAGGAACTTGCCGCTTGCCGGCCTCCAGACCCCGAGGTCGTCGCGGCCGTTGCCGTCCCAGTCCCCGATCACCGGCAGGTCCCCTGCCTTGCCGAACACGATGTTCGTGGTCCATGCGAGGCCCTCTTCGTCGACCTTGCGCAACGTGAAGGTGGCAGTGGCCCGGTCGTAGACGCCGACGTCGGTGATCCCGTCCTTGTCCCAGTCGCCGGTGATCGCGATGTCGTTCGGGTCACCGAGCTTCACCAGGTCCGTCGACCCGTCCCGGTGGCGGAGCCGGAAGGCGGAGTTTCCCTTGATCCGAATGCCGAGGTCGGTGACACCGTCCCCGTCCCAGTCGCCCGACAGCGGCTGATGCTTCTTGCGCCCGAAGGTGATCTTCTTCAGCCCGGTCCCCGGGGACCGCATGTAGAAGGTTCGGTTCGAGGGACGGAAGACGCCAGCGTTGACCGTCCCTTCGCCGTCCCAGTCGCCGGGCACCGGGACGTCGCCGGGGATGCCGAACCTGATCTCGGCCGGCTTGCGGTCCGCGTTGGGTCGCTCGATGATGAAGCGCACCGGCCGCTCCTGCCGGAAGAGGGTCAGTTGCGCCTTCCCGGCGTCGCGGAACCAGTTCGCTGCGAGGGGTACGTCGGCTGGTGGCGTCGGCGTGCCCCCGCCGCCGCCCCCGCCGCCGGGTGGCTTCGGGGCGCAGTTCGCGGACTTCAGGGTGGACCCCATTCGGAATCTCTTGCCGTTGAAGTAGGAGTTGACCACGGTCCGGCCGGAGCGCTGCTCGAAGTGCAGGTGCGAGCCGGTGGAGTTGCCCGTGCTGCCCACGCGCCCGATGCGCTGACCCTGCTTGACCTTGGCCCCGACCCGGACCGCAACACCGTTCAGGTGCGCGTAGAGGGTGCTCTCGTTCCTGCCGTGGTCGATCACGACATACTTCCCGTAGCCCGAGGTCACCCTGGTCGCGGCCGTGGTGATGGTCCCCGCCGCGGCGGCGACGACGGGGTCACCCAGGTCACCAGTCCGGTTCCAGTCGATGGCCTTGCTGCTGGGACTGTGGTTGGACCGGGAGTTCCCGGACCACGACTGTCCGCACGGGAATGGCATCTGGTAGGTGGTCTTCGGCGCGGCGTTCGCGGGCGCAAGGTGGGCGGGCGCAGTCACGCCGATGAGCGCGGTCGCGCCGGTGAAGACCAGCGCGCGACGCAGATGCAGGGAACCCATGGACAACGGAGCCTTCCGGAAGACGAAGTGGCGAGTTCACCTGAGTCACATCAGCAACTCAGACGATCACAGGCCACAAGAGCGCTCAACCGTAACCCGCGTCGGCGTGTCTGTCACGAATTACAACGTTGTTATGCTAGTCGCCGAGCGTGTGATCCCTGATCAGCCCTTCCTGGGCGACCGTCGCGACGTGCTCCCCCGTGCGGCTGAACACCCGTGCCAGGACCAGGCCGCGCCCCCCGGAGGCGGTCGGTGAGTGCTGGTCGTAGAGCCACCACTCGTCGGCCCGGAACGGGCGGTGGAACCAGATCGTGTGGTCGAGCGAGGCGACCTGCATCCCCGGTGTCCCGACATGCTTCCCGTGCGGCACCAGTGCCGCCCCGATCAGAGTCATGTCGCTCGCATAGGTGAACGCCGCCAAGTGCACGAGGGGGTCATCGGCGAGCCGCCCCTTCACCCGCACCCACAGCTGGGCCCGGGACGGGCGGTCCGGGTCCTCCGGCGCCAACCCGGCGACCACCGAGTTCCCGAGATATCGCACGTCCAGGGCCGCCCACTCGCGCTCCCACTGCCCCGCAGAC
>JAKDNC010000381.1 GCA_030452025.1 Nocardioides sp.
CGGACGCTGGACTGGGCCAGCTCCCACCCGTCGCTCCCGGTGCGCAGGAACTGCTGCAACATCGCCAGCTGGATGACTGCCCCGGATCCGTCCGTGACGCGCGGGTCGACGGCATCGAGCCAACCGTAGAGCGCCGCGACGTCCTCGGAGCCGGCCTCGGTGAGCACGTCGTGGACCTGGATGTCGGGGTTCACGCCGGGGGTCACCTTGCGGAAGATCTTCATCAAGGAGTCGTCCCCGAAGGCGACCGAGGAGTTGGACTGCTCCCCGCTGAACAGCGTCGAGTGAACGGTGCCGTCGATCTCGTGGCCGGGGAGTCGGTGGAAGGTGAGCAGGTCGTGATCGACGCGCTCGTGCTGGGCCGTGGCGAACGCGGCGAGCCACAACGCCATCGCGTCACGGTCGTGCGGGGCGTCGTAGACGTGGCACGGGCCGAAGTCGGCGTCGTCCCACTCGCCGACGAGCGCGTGGTCGAGGTGGTCGTCCCGGTCCCTCCGGAAGGCGAGCGGCAGCTGGTAGAACTCGACGTCGCCGCTGTCTTGATAGGTGACTTCAGCCAGGTCGACCGCAACCCTGGGACCGGCATCGCCGGCGGGGAGTGTGCCGAGACGTCGTATGTCGGTGACGGTGAAGACCCGGCCCTTGCCCCCGAACCAGCGGGCGGAGCCGATGAACTGTTCGAGGTCAGGGTTCATGATTCGAGCGCCTCCTCATGGGCTTCCGGCTTGGGAAGTCGGAACCAGTAGAAACCGTAGCCCCCGAGTGTCAACAGATAGGGGAGCTCGCCGATCCGTGGGAAGGGGACCCCGCCGAGCAGCTCCACCGGACGACGGCCCTCCCACTGGCGCAGATCGAGCTCGACGGGCTGCGGGAAGCGGGACAGGTTGTTGACGCACACGATCACGTCATCGTCGTGTTCCCTGGCGTAGGAGAGGATGCTCGGATTGGAGCCGCCCAGGTCCAGGAAGCTCCCGAGGCCGAACGCGTCGTGCTGGCGACGGGCGTGGATCATCCGGCGCGTCCAGTGCAGCAGCGAGGAGGAGTTCTCCATCTGCGACTCGACGTTGACCGCCTGGTAGCCGAAGACCGGGTCCTGGATCGCCGGCAGGTGCAGCTTGCCGGGGGTGGCCGAGGAGAAGCCGGCGTTGCGGTCCGGGGTCCACTGCATCGGGGTGCGCACGCCGTCCCGGTCGCCGAGCCAGATGTTGTCGCCCATCCCGATCTCGTCGCCGTAGTAGAGCACCGGCGAACCGGGCAGCGAGAGCAGCAGCGCGGTGAAGAGCTCCATCTGGTTGATGTCGTTGTCCAGCAGCGGCGCGAGCCGCCGACGGATTCCGATGTTGGCCTTCATCCGGGGATCCTTGGCGTATTCGTCCCACATGTAGTCCCGATCGTCGTCGGTGACCATCTCGAGCGTGAGCTCGTCGTGGTTGCGCAGGAAAATTCCCCACTGGCAGTTGTCGGGGATGCTCGGCGTCTGTTCGAGGATCTCGGAGATCGGGTAGCGCGACTCGCGGCGGACCGCCATGAAGATGCGAGGCATCACGGGGAAGTGGAAGGCCATCTGGCACTCGGTGCCGACCATGTTCCCGTGCTCGTCCTCCTCCGGACCGAAGTAGTCGACCACGTCGCCGGGCCACTGGTTGGCCTCGCAGAGCAGGACCCTGCCCGGGTAGTTCTCGTCGACCCACCTGCGCGCCTTCTTCAGGAACTCGTGGGTCTCGGGGAGGTTCTCTCCGTTGGTCCCGGGGCGCTCGTAGAGGTAGGGGACGGCGTCGAGGCGGAAGCCGTCGAGGCCCATGTCCAGCCAGAATGCCATCGCCTCGAACATCGCCTCGTGGACCCTCGGGTTGTCGAAGTTGAGGTCCGGCTGGTGGGAGAAGAAACGGTGCCAGTAGTACTGCTGGCGGACCGGGTCCCAGGTCCAGTTGGAGGGCTCGGTGTCGACGAAGATGATCCGGGCGTCCTGGTAGAGGTCGTCGGTGTCGGACCAGACATAGAAGTCTCCGTAGTCGCCGTCCGGATCCTCGCGGCTGGCATGGAACCAGTCGTGGGCGTCACTGGTGTGGTTCATGACGAAGTCGATGATCACGCGGATGCCGCGCGAGTGGGCCGCGTCGAGGAACTCGTGGAAGTCCTCCACCGACCCGGCCTCGGGGAGGATGTTGGTGTAGTCGGCCACGTCGTAGCCACCGTCGCGCAACGGCGAGGTGAAGAACGGAGGAACCCACAGGCAGTCGACGCCCAGCCAGTGGAGGTAGTCCAGCTTCTCGGTGAGGCCCTTGAAATCGCCGGTGCCGTCGCCGTTGGAGTCCCGGAACGAACGGACCAGCACTTCGTAGAAGACGGCGGTCTTGAACCACTCGGGGGTGGTTGCGTCGGGGTCGTCGCTCATGTGGTGGGGCTCCTCACGGTCAGGATGTGGGCCGGCTCCGCGGCCGGGTCGAGACGCACGTAGTTGTGCTCGGTCCAGTTCCACGTCTGGCCGCTCAGCTCGTCGTGGACCAAGAACGACTCGTGTGGGTCGAGGCCCAGGGCGGCGAGGTCGAGGTGGACCATCGACTCGCGGGTGCCGTGGGGGTCGAGGTTGACCACCACGATCACGATGTCATCCCACCGGGGGGCGCTGCCCTCGTGGGCCCCCGACTCTGTGGTGGAGGCGACCTTCGAGAAGCACAGGATCGAGTCGTCGTCGCTCGCGTGCACGGTGACGTTGCGCAGCAGCCGCAGCGCCGGGTGCGCCCTCCGGATCTCGTTGAGCTTCGTGAGGTATGGCGCCAGCGATCGCCCCTCATCCTCCGCGCCCTCCCAGTCACGGATGCGGACCTGATACTTCTCCGAGTCGAGATACTCCTCCGACCCGGGCCTGACCGCGACGTGCTCGTAGAGCTCGAAACCGGCATAGACACCCCAGCTGGGTGCGGCCAGGGCGGCCACCGTGGCCCGGACCCGGAACGCCGCCGGGCCGCCGTACTGGAGATAGGCATGCAGGATGTCGGGGGTGTTCACGAACAGGTTCGGACGCATCAGATGGTCGGACTCGTGGGCGAGCTCGATCAGGTAGTCGCCGAGCTCCTGCTTCTGGTTGCGCCAGGTGAAGTAGGTGTAGCTCTGGTGGAAGCCGATCGCGCCGAGGCCGTGCATCATCGCCGGACGGGTGAAGGCCTCGGAGAGGAAGACCACGCCAGGATCGATACGGCGCACTTCGGCGAGCAGCCGCTCCCAGAACGGCAGTGGCTTGGTGTGCGGGTTGTCGACCCGGAAGATCCGGACGCCGTGGTCGATCCAGTGACAGACCAGCCGAAGCACCTCCCGGTAGATCCCGTCGGGGTCGTTGTCGAAGTTGATCGGGTAGATGTCCTGATACTTCTTCGGCGGGTTCTCCGCGTGGGCGATCGTGCCGTCCGCGCGAGTGGTGAACCACTCCGGATGCGTGGTCACCCACGGGTGGTCGGGGGCCGCCTGGAGGGCCAGGTCGAGGGCCACCTCCATGCCGAGCTCGTCCGCACGGGCCACGAACGCATCGAAGTCGGCCAGCGTCCCCAGGTCGGGATGGACCGCGTCGTGGCCACCTTCGGCCGACCCGATCGCCCAGGGGGAGCCGGGCCAGTCGGGGGGAGTCGCGCCGGAATCGGGCGCGAGGGTGTTGTTCGGCCCCTTGCGGTTGATCGCGCCGATCGGGTGGATCGGCGGGAGGTAGATCACGTCGAAGCCCATGGCTGCGACGCCCTCGAGGCGTTTCGCGGCGGTGCGGAAGGTGCCGCTGGTGACCTTGCCGGTCGCGTCGTCGCGGGTCGCGCCCTCGGAGCGTGGGAAGAACTCGTACCAGCTGCCGACCAACGCACGGGGGCGGTCCGCGTAGGCAGGGAAGGGACCCTCGACGCTGACCAGGTCGCGCAACGGGTGGGCGACGAGGACGGCCTCGAGCTCGGGCGACTGGAGCACGGCGAGCCGGGCCGGCACTGGTCGCGTGGTGTCGCCGGCTGCCTTCGTGGCCGCCTCGACGACTGAACGGGCTCGGTCCTCCCGGGCGGCACTGCCCTGCTCGAGCCCTGCCAGGACACGCTCGAGCAGCAGTCGCCCCTCGGTG
>JAKDNC010000382.1 GCA_030452025.1 Nocardioides sp.
TGTTCGGTGCCCGGGTGGAGCAGCTGCCCGCCATCTGGCGTCGCCTGGTGGACGAGGCGTGAGCCGACGTCCACGTAGATCCAGAAGCAGGGGAGGACGGCCGCAATCATTTCCGGGTAGGAGCCGCGGGCCGCGGTGGCGAGCAGGTGGTTGACGTACTCGGTCGTGACCTCGCTGGCGTTGGCATCGAACATCGCATTGGCGGGTAGCCAGTTCGCGTGTAGTTCGAGCTCGGTTGCGATCGCGCCGTGTGCGCTGCTGGCCCAGAAGGCTTGCTCCGCGGGTGTGGGGGCCAGTCGGCTGGCCTCCGCAAGAACACGGGAGTAGTCCTTGAGGTAGAGCGCGTCCTGTGCGAGATACCAAGTGAAGGCCGCTTCATCGAGGGAGCCATCGGCAAGACTGCGAACGAAGGGCAGCTCATCGATCGCGGCGCGAGTCTCGCCGATCCCGGTCCACCAGTCTTCCTTGACCGATTCCGCAGTGACCGTGAGTTGCCCGCCGCGGCGCCACAGGCCGGCGAAGTGGGACACCGGCCCATTGCCGTGTCCCACCCGTAGGTCTGATGCCGCGTCGATGCTCTCGGTGAGCCAGACTTTCGCCTGCCGGACTGCCGGCTCCCAATCGTTCGTCTGCGCTCTGAGTGTGGCGACGGCCGCCGACAGCGAGCAGCCGGTCCCGTGTGTGTTGCGGGTGTCGATGCGCGGCGCGCTGAACTCGACCACCGTGTTCTTCGGCCCGTGCACGAGCGCGTCGGGCGCCTCGTCGCCGTCCAGATGACCACCTTTCACGAGTACCAGCACGTCATGCTCATCCGATAGTTCGCGAGCCTGCCGGATGGCCTCCGGCCATGTTCGCGCCTCGGGCTGGCTGAGAAGAGCGGCGAGCTCGGGGATGTTGGGAGTGACCAGATCGGCGGAGCGGATGAGCTCACGAAGAGATCGCTCAGCGGACTCTGTGAGCAGCCGATCAGCGCTCGCAGCGACCATGACCGGATCGAGCACCACGAACGGCGGACGGATCGCTCGCAGCCATTCGGAGACGGTTTTGATGACAGTGGTATCGAAGAGCATCCCGATCTTGACCGCATCGATCGTCACGTCGTCGCTGACTGCTGTGAGCTGCTCGCTGAGAAACGCGACTGGCGGCACATGGATACCGCGGACACCGCGGGTGTTCTGCGCCACGAGCGCGGTCGCCACAGCCATGCCGTAGCCGCCGTTGGCGGCGATGCTCTTGAGGTCGGCCTGAATCCCGGCACCGCCGGTCGGGTCGGTGCCGGCGATGCTCAGTACCCGTGGAACTGGGCGAGTCGAACCGGTGTGAGAGTGCGATCGCTGGGTGTTGTGGATCAGGCTCATGCTGCCGCCCTCCAAGCTCGGGCGAGTGCAGTCGCAGAGAGACGTGGATCGGACGACGCACAGACCCACGAGACAACCGCTGCTCCCGCCAGACCGGCCGAGCGCAACGGCGCCAGATCATCGGGCACGATCCCGCCGATCGCGACAGCAGGAAGCGAGCAGCCGCGGGCGAGCCTTGCCACCCCGGCTATTCCGATCGCTGACGGCGCGTCTGGCTTCGAGGTCGTTGCGCGAACGGCGCCAATCCCCACGTAGTCGATCCGGGCGGCGCTCGTCTCGGCTGCGACCAGCTCGCTCGCGGTGTTGGCCGTCAGACCGATCACGGCCTCCGGTCCGACCAGTTCACGCACGTCTTCGACCGGGAGGTCTCGCTGACCCACATGAACGCCGGCGACCCTTGCTCCCCGTGAACGGGCCACCTGGAAGATGTCGATCCGGTCGTTCACCAGCAACGAAACGTGGGCGGGAAGCTGATCGGTCAATACTTCAACAAGTTGCAGGACATCGTGGGCTTCGGCGTGCTTCTCCCGCACCTGGACGGCGGTGACCCCACCGGCGACGGCCTCCCGCACTGTCTCCACCAGGTTGCGTCCGTGCCGTCGAGCCTGTGCGGAGTCGGTGACCAGGTAGATCGAGAGGTCGAGCCTCATGACAACCGCCCCCGCTCGACCACCGCGGGGCCGTCGATAGCACTCAGGGAGTCCAGCAACGCGACCGCGAACGACCCGGGCCGGTCGGCGCCGTGCGCAGCAAACTCACCTGCGATCCCGTATGCCGCGCATGCCGCCACGGCCGCGGCGAGGTAGTCGTCGCCGACCGCTGCGAAGGCCGCGATCACGGCCCCGAGCGCACAGCCTGCCCCGGTGATCTTGGTGAACAGCGGATCGCCGTTGGCGATCCGCACCACGGTGTGCCCGTCCGTGATGAGGTCCACGGCTCCCGACACAGCGATGACGGCGCCGGTGGACTGGGCCAGCTCAACCGCGGGGCTTCGGGCGTCGTCCACCTCGTCGGAGGCGTCGACGCCCTTTCCGCCGGCACCGTGCCCGGCCAGTGCGCGAATCTCTGACGCGTTGCCCCGGATGACAGTAGGCCGCAGACCTGCGAGTCGTTGCGCGAGCTCCGTCCTTATCGGCAGTGCACCCACTCCTACCGGGTCGAGCACCCAAGGAGTCGCGGCGTCGTTCGCGGCGGTCGCCGCCTCGAGCATCGCCTCACGCTGCTCACCAGACGGTGTGCCTAGGTTGACCAGTAGAGCCCCGGCGGACCTGGCAAGCAGCCCGGCTTCCTCTGGGATGTCCACCATGGCGGGGCTGGCGCCGACAGCCAAAAGCGCGTTCGCGACAAAGTTGGTGGTCACCGAGTTCGTCAGACATTGGACCAACGGCTGAGTCTCCCGCACCCGCGGAAGCAACTCATCGGCGGACTGGAGCCAATCGACATGCGTGCGCATCATGCGCGACATCCCTTCGCTAGTACGAACTAGATCAGGTTCAACGGGTGTGTTCTCAGCCCCGGAAATCCGCGGCACCCCGTGTCACTTAGGTCCCCCCACCATAGCCCAACCCGATCGGGTACGCCTGGCACCGCCCCGATCTCGCCTCGCTCCACGAAGCACCGGCACGCAGCGCAGACACAAGCGCGCCGGTCCGCACGTGTGCTTTGGGAAGGCTCAGCCTCAGCTTCTGGTGGGGATGGGCCGTGACCCGCTCACCGGCAGTCCCCTGGGCAGCGCGTACCGGCGGTACCTGTCGGTGGTCGAGCGGATCGAACAGCCTACGGCCGGACTCGCTGCCTTGTTGCGGCCGGCCGGGCGAACCGGATCGATCGCGCAGATTGAGGTCGAGGAGAACGTGGCTCGGATGCGCCGTGCGGTCGCGGGCTATAGCTTCACGTTCTCGATCCCGAAGTCCGCATCAGTGTTGTGGGCGGTAGCTGATGTCGGCACGCAAGCGCTTATCGCTGACGCGCATCATGCGGCGGTTGCACAGATACGACTCCTGTGCCTCTGATCCTCATCTGCACACTCACGTCGTGATCAGGAACAAGGTCAAGACTGCGCAAGACGGAAAGTGGCTCACACTCGACGGGCGGCCGCCGCATGCCGCAACGGTTGCCTTGTCGGAGCTGCACGAGGCGGTGTTCGCCGACCACCTGCCCGCGTCCTGGGGGGAGTGGGAAGCGCGAGATCTGGGTCGTGACCGCAACCCGGCGTGGGCGATCACGGGAGTACCCGAAGAGCTGCTGGTCGAGTTCTCCTCGCGCTCTCGTGACATCGACATCGAAAAGGACCGATCGATTGCTGAGTACGTGTCCCGTCACGGACGCCAGCCCTCGACGCCGACGATCGTCTAGCTCCGCGCCCAGGCAACGCTTGCTACCCGGCCGGACAAGCACGTGCACTCGTTGGCAGAACTCACCGACCAGTGGCGTACCCGCGCGGGTGGGGTGCTCGGCACCGATGCGACCGCGTGGGCGCGCACCGTCACCGAACAACAAGGCTCCGCTGCTGCTGTGCGCTGATGACGTGTCGCTGGCGGTGATGGCCGAACTCGGCCAGAGCGTCGTGGTGGCGGTGGGGGAGAAGCGCTTGACTGGGCGGCGGTGGAACCTGATGGCCGAAGCTGTCCGGCAGACGATGGCTGGCGATTCGCCAGCACTCGTGACCGCGAAGCAATCACTGGACTCGTTGTCGATGCTGCGCAGCGCAGCTCGATAGCGGCC
>JAKDNC010000383.1 GCA_030452025.1 Nocardioides sp.
CCCCTCAGGCGACCCCCCTCATGACGACGCCTTCCGGGACTCCTCGCTGCACTCGTCGTTCCTCAGGCGTCGTAGTCAAGCAGGAGGGTGTCGCTCAACGGGTGCGACTGGCAGGTGAGCACGTATCCCTGTGCGACCTCCTCGGGCTCAAGCGCCCAGTTGGTGTCCATCGCCACCTCGCCCTCGAGAACCCTAGCCCGACACGTCCCGCAGACTCCCCCTCGACAGGCGAACGGCGCATCGGAGCGGACCGACCGCGCCGCCTCGAGGACGGGTACACCTCCGCGCGCCAGCGGGAACGTCGCACTGCGGCCGTCGAGCCGGATCGTCACCTCGGCCGCACCCTCCGCGGCGCGGGAGTCGTCAACCACAACGGGGCGCGCCGGCGCATCCGCATGGAACAGCTCGGTGTGAATCCCGGTCGCACCCTCGGAGACGAGCACCTCACGCAGATCGGCAACCATCGGCTGCGGCCCGCACAGGAACCATTCATCGACCTCCTTGACCGGCAGCAGGCTCGCGCAGATGGCGCGAATGCGCTCCCCGTCGAGGCGTCCGGAGAGCAGGTCGACATCCTGCTGTTCGCGCGAGAGGACATGGATGATCCGGAACCGGGACATGAACCGATCCTTCAGGTCATGGATCTCGTCAAGGAACATCACCGAGTTGTGGGAGCGGTTCGCATAGACCAACGTCACTTGTGACTGTGGTTGCTCCTCGAGGATGGTCGCGATGATCGAGAGCATCGGGGTGATCCCCGAACCAGCGGCGACGGCTGCATACGCGGTGGTCGACGACGGATCCAGCGACGGCGTGAACCGGCCCGCTGGCGTCATCACCTCAAGGGTGTCGCCCACCCTGAGCGCGTCGAGCACCGCGCCGGAGAAGGCTCCCCCCGGCAGTCGCTTCACACCGACGCGAAGCACACCCGAACTGGGCGGCGTACAGATGGAATAGCTGCGGCGCACGTCGTCCTCCCCACGGATGGTGAGGTGCTGGCCGGCGCTCCACGTGTAGTCGGCGCGCAGCTGCTCGGGCACCTCGAAGGTGAGCGACACCGAGTCCGCCGTGATCGGGGCGATGCCCTCCACCTTGAGCGGGTGAAAGGCAGCGTGCCGTGCCATCAGATCGCCTTGAAGTGGTCGAACGGCTCCCGGCAGGCGTTGCACGACCACAACGACTTGCACGATGTCGAGCCGAACCGGCTGATCTCGCGGGTGTTGGGGCTGCCGCAACGCGGGCAGCGCACGGACAGGGTGAGCTCAACTGGGCCACCGACCGGCGGTGGTGCGATGCCGTAGGCCTCCAGCTTGGCGCGACCCTCAGAAGTCATCCATTCGGTGGTCCACGCGGGCGACATCACGAACTCGACGTGGACGCTGAGAAAGCCCGCCTCGGTGAGAGCACTGACGAGGTCCTCACGGATCGACTCCATCGCCGGACAGCCCGAGTACGTCGGGGTGATCCGCACGTGGACATGGCCCTGGTCGTACTCGACGACGTCGCGCAGGATCCCGAGGTCCTCGATGGTGACCACGGGGAGTTCAGGATCAGGCACCGCGGCAGCGATCGTCCAAGCGCGGGTGTGCAGGTCGGTGGAAAGACTCACCAAGTCACCTCCGGGTGGGATCGGGCCAGGTGTTGCATCTCGGCGAGAAGATAGCCCATCTGTTCGGTGTGGCGGCCCTCACGGCCACGGCTGAGCGCATCTGCGACGTCCGGACGGGCCAGCGTGGCCCGACCGATGACACCGGCGATGCGGCCCTCGACACTCTCCCGCAGCGACGCCGGATCGATCGCGATCCCCTGCAGAAGCAGGTCCTCGTTGACGAAGGAGTTGTCGAAGAGCTCGGCGAGCCACGGCCACTCGGCGTCGAGCGCGGCCTGCATCCGGAGATGCGATTCCTCGGTCCCGTCGCCGAGCCGGAGGACCCAGTGCTCGGCGTGGTCGAGGTGGTAGGCGGTCTCCTTGACCGCCTTGCCGGCAACCCCCGCGAGGGTCAGGTCGGTGCTGCCGGTCAGGGCCGCGTAGAGCTCGTGTTGCCACGCGCTGAACATCAGCAGCCGCACCATGGCGACCCCGAAGTCCTTCTGCTCACGCTCGACCAGACAGACGTTGAGGAAGTCCCGCTCGTCTCGGAGGTAGGCCAGGTCGTCCTCACTGCGCCCGTTGCCCTCCACCTCGCCGGCGTAGGCCAGCAGCGAACGGGCCTGGCCGAGCTGATCGAGCCCGAGGTTGGCCATTGCGATGTCTTCCTCGATCTGGGGCGAGCGGCTGATCCACCAAGCCATCCGCTGGGAGGAGACGAGGGCGTCATCGCCGAGGGCGAGCAGGTAGCGCGTGAGTCCCTTGGTCACAGGTGCTGCACCCCCTCGGGCACGTGATAGAACGTCGGGTGGCGGTAGCCCTTGTCGCCGGCCGGGTCGAAGAAAGAGTCCTTCTCCTCGGGACTGCTGGCTTCGATCGCACTGGCGGGAACGACCCAGATGGAGACGCCTTCCTCGCGTCTGGTGTAGACGTCGCGGGCGTTGCGCAGCGCCATCTCCGCATCGGCGGCATGGAGCGATCCGGCATGGACGTGGGAGAGTCCGCGCCGCGAGCGGATGAAGACCTCCCAGAGTGGTTCGGTGGTCACGCTGCTCCCTCTCCGGCGGCCTGCTTCGCGGCAAAGGCCGCGGCCGCCTCTCGCACCCAGGCGCCTTCTTCGTGGGCGCGCACCTTGTGCTCCATCCGCTGCTGGTTGCAGGGACCGTTGCCCTTGATCACCTCGAAGAGCTCGGTGAAGTCGATCTCGGCGAAGTCATGGTGGCCCCGGTCCTCGTTCCACCGGATCTCCGGGTCGGGCAGCGTCAGGTCCAACGCCTGGGCCTGCGGCACGGTCATGTCGACGAACCGCTGGCGCAGATCGTCGTTGGAGTGGCGCTTGATCCCCCAGGCCATCGACCGGGCCGAGTTCGGGGAGTTGTCATCCGGCGGGCCGAACATCATCAGCGCAGGGAACCAGTAGCGGTCCACCGCGTCCTGGGCCATGGCCTTCTGGGCCGGCGACCCATGAGAGAGGGTGTGCAGGATCTCGAAGCCCTGGCGTTGGTGGAAGGACTCCTCCTTGCACACGCGCACCATGGCGCGGGCATACGGGCCGTAGCTGCAGCGGCACAGCGGCACCTGGTTGACGATCGCTGCCCCGTCGACCAACCAGCCGATCGCGCCGACGTCCGCCCAGGTGAGCGTCGGGTAATTGAAGATCGAGGAGTACTTCTGGCGCCCGGAGTGCAGGGCGTCGAGGAGATCGGCCCGGTCCACACCAAGCGTCTCGGCCGCGGCGTAGAGGTAGAGCCCGTGGCCCGCCTCATCCTGGACCTTGGCCATCAGGATCGCCTTGCGACGCAGGCTCGGGGCACGGCTGATCCAGTTGCCCTCCGGCTGCATGCCGATGATCTCGGAGTGCGCGTGCTGGGCGATCTGGCGGACGAGCGTCCGGCGGTAGGCGTCCGGCATCTCGTCGCGCGGCTCGACGCGTCCCTCGGTCGCGAGGAGTTCGCGGAACGACTCCGGAGTGTCCTCGAGCTGCCGGGCGCGCTGCGCGTCGGGGGTCTCGTAGTCATTGCCGTACATGTGACCACGGTAACAGTTGCTGTGACGAAACCACGCAATTCGCACGGACTCATGTAACAAACGTGGCGCCTGCGAGGATGGCAGGCATGACCTCCCCCACCGCAGATGTGTCCGTCCGCGTCGCCTGGGCCGATGACGCCCCGGGGATCGCCGCGGTCCAGGTGCGTGCATGGCAGGCCCAGTACGCCGACCTGCTGCCGGCCGACGTACTCGGCGCCATGTCGGCCGAGGACATCGCTGCCCTCTGGCGCGAGTCGCTGAACAAGCCGAAGGACGCGCGCAACCGGGTGCTCGTGGCACTCGAGCGCAACCGGATCACCGGCTTCGCCGTGACCGCTCCGGCCGACGACCCGGACTGCAACCCGATCGACGACGGGGAGGTCGGCGAATTCTGCATCGACCCCGCCGAGCAGCGGCTCGGCCACGGGTCGCGACTCCTCCAGGCCGGCGCCGACAC
>JAKDNC010000384.1 GCA_030452025.1 Nocardioides sp.
AGACCGCCCGCAACCTCCGCCAGGCCGAGATGGACGCCCGACTCGCCGTGCGCACCTCAGAAGAGCGCGCCCGCGCGCTGCACGGACGCGCCGACAGTCTGCGGCGGGCCGCTCGTCAGGAGCGTGAGGCCCGTGCCCGTGCCGCCGAGCGCCGGGAGCGGCTGATCCGTGAGGGCAAGGTGGCGCAGGCGGTCGCCACCGGCGTCACCCTCGTCCTCGAGCGCCTCGAGTCCTCCGTCACGACCGCTGCTGAGCGGCGAACCGCCGTCGAGCAGTCCCGCGCCAGCCGCGAGCAGGATCTCCTCGACACCCGTACCCGCCTGCGCGACCTCGACCGGGAGCACGACGAACTGGTCAACTCCGTCCATCGCGACGAGATGGCCCGCACCCAGCAGCGGATGCGCATCGAGCAGCTCGAGGAACGTGCCCTGGAGGAGCTCGGGCTCGACCCCGACGCGCTGGCGAAGGACTACGGGCCGGACAACCTGGTCCCTCAGCATCACTCGGGGCAGGGCGAGGGGCCCGAAGGTGAGGAGACCCCCGCGCCTGTCCCGTTCGTCCGCGAGGAGCAGACCAAGCGACTGCGTGCCGCGGAGCGTTCGCTGTCGATGCTCGGCAAGGTGAACCCCCTCGCGCTCGAGGAGTTCTCCGCGATGGAGGAGCGGCACAAGTTCCTCACCGAGCAGCTCGAGGATCTGAAGAAGACCCGCAAGGACCTCCTCGACATCGTCCGGGAGGTTGACAGCCGCGTCGAGCAGGTCTTCACCGAAGCTTGGCAGGATGTGAAGGTCGCCTTCGACCATGTCTTCAAGAGGCTCTTCCCCGGCGGCGAGGGCAACCTGGTCCTGACCGACCCGAATGACATGCTCAACACCGGCATCGAGGTCGAGGCACGCCCGGCCGGCAAGAAGGTCAAGCGGCTCTCGTTGCTCTCCGGTGGCGAACGGTCGCTGGTCGCCGTGGCGTTCCTGGTCTCGCTCTTCAAGGCCAGGCCCTCACCGTTCTACATCCTCGACGAGGTCGAGGCGGCGCTCGACGACACCAACCTGGGCCGCCTGCTGGAGATCTACGAGGAGCTCCGGGAGGCCTCGCAGCTCCTGGTCATCACCCACCAGAAGCGCACGATGGAGGTCGGCGACGCGCTCTACGGCGTGACCATGCGCAACGACGGCGTCTCGGCTGTGATCAGCCAGAGGCTGCGGGAGATCGAACCGGCCTGAGCCGAGCGGCTCACGGCCCCTATACTCGCGGCCATGTATCCCGTGTCTCTGCGCTACAGCAAGGTTCTGTCCATCAGCTGCCTCGTCGTGGGCATCCTGCTCTTCGTGGTCGCCCTGCTCACTGCCGAGTGGTTCTCGATGCTTCCCGCCGTGATCCTGGGGTTGCTCGGCACTCTGATGCTGGTGAACCCGATGTTCGTGGTGCACGACGGTGAGGCGCAGATGCGCAGCCCGCTCGGCTTCACCACCCGCCGCCACCCGGTCACCGGCCCGGCGGACCTGCGCGCGGAGAGCAAGCGCCTCGTCCACGTGCCGACCGGGAAGAAGGTCGCCTCCCTGGGCTTCGGCGTGGACAAGGGCGACGTGCAGCGCCTTCGTTCCTCAGTCCCGGGCAACTGACCGAACGCCGTGAGAGCGCGCTGGGTTGCGATCCTGGCGCTGGCCGCACTGGCACCGATCTGCGCAGAATTCCTGGTTGCCTACCTCGACATCACCGGGGATCTGCTCGCATCGCTGTTCGCGGTGGTCTTCTTCATGCCGCTCTACGGCGGCGCCGCGCTGTTGGTCCGCGAGGTCTCGGTCCGCACTGGCCGGGGGTGGCGGGGGCGGCTGCTGTTGGCGGCCGCGTTCGGGACGGCGATGACCGGACTGATCGACCTGTCGCTGTGGATGCCGGAACACCCGGAGATCGACTTCTGGGAGGACCTGCAGGCCACGACCTACATTCCGTTCCTCGGCTTCAGCGGCTACGCCCTGCTGACCTGGGTGCTCGGCCACGTCGTGATGAGCGTCGCCGCCCCATTGGCCGTCGTCGAGGCAGCCAGCCCACGGCTGCGCGACCGTCGATGGCTCGGCCCGGTGGGAATCACCCTGTGGAGCCTGGGGTTCCTGACCATCGCAACGATGATCCACGTCGGGGAGAGAGATGACTACGACGTCCACGTCGCGTGGTTCGAGTACGCCGGCGCGGCCGCGGGCGTCGTACTCCTGGTCGCGCTGGCCTTCAGCCCGTGGGGTCGGCCGGTGCCGGAATGGCCGGGCCGCCGGGTGCCACAGCTGGTCTGGATCGGGCTGCTCGGCGGAGCAGCCATGACCTGGATGGACTTCACCCCGTTCAGCTGGCTCGGGATCGGGCTGCTCGTGCTGGTCGCAGTCGGGGTCGCCTGGCTCCTGCTGCGCTGGGCGGCCTCGCCGGACTGGGGTTGGGCCCAGGTGGCGGCGCTGGCCTGGGGCACGCTGTTCATCCACACCGCCGTGGGGTTCGCCTCACCGGTGCCCGTGGGGGTGTCGGTCACCGCCAAGGTGCTGCACAGCGTCGTGCTCCTCGCTCTGATACTCGGTATCGGATGGATTCTGCGGCGTCGCGTCGGGCGACCGGGCCCGGACCAGGAGATGGTTGGATGACCAGCGTGAGTGGACCCAAGCAGCCTCGCCCGACCCGTGCCGACTACGTCGTCTGGCGCACCGCCAGCACACGGTGGCGCGACGACGACGCCTACGGTCACCTGAACAACGCGACGTACTACGAGCTCTTCGACACCGCGGTCAACGCGCACCTGTTCGAGGCGACCGGCACCAACGTCCGACTGCTCCCACAGATCGGTCTGGTGGCGGAGACGTCGTGCCGATACTTCCGCGAGATCGGGTTCCCCGAGCCGATCGAGATGGGCATGGTCGTCGACCGGGTCGGCACGTCCTCGATCATCTACCGGATCGGCCTCTTCCAGGGCGAGTCGGACGAGGCGGCCGCGGAGGGCCGGTTCGTGCACGTCTATGTCGACAACTCCTCGGGTGCCGGGGAGCGCCCGGTCGTGCCGATCCCGGACCGGATCCGGGCCGCCGTGGAGCCGTTGCTCGGGGTCTGACCTGCAGCGCGGGGCGTGATCCCGCTCACGTGGAGCTCGACATGGTGGACTGGGGCGGTTTGACCGATTTATTCGTGTCAAGATGACTCCGGCCCGTCCACTCTTCTCATCCCCGGGAGCCCCCCCGCTGTGCTTGCCATCGTTCTCGTCATGCTCGGCATCCTGATCCTCTCCGCCGCCGTCGTGCTCTACGTCGCCTATCCGCACCGGGGCGAGAAGATGCCGCTGGCGCCTTGGTTCGGCCGAGCCATGCGCAGGGGCGCCGAAAAGGTTCCGGTCATCCACGGCGAGTGAGGCTCGTTCGCATCGTTCTGGTTGTATTGCGGCATGGATTTTCTGGGTGACTGGCTCGTACTGATCATCGGCATCCTCGTCGTCGGCCTGGTGGCCGTCGCGGGGTTGGTGACCTCTGGACGCAAGAAGAAGTCGGCCCCGCCCCAGGGCGAGACCGACGTCATCACGCCGACCCCCGAGACCCCGGCCGAGCCGGAGGCCGCTGCCGAGCCGGAGGCCGCGGAGGCACCGGAACGCGAGCGGCCGGAGGGCACGGCGTCCCGCCTAGTCCGCCTGCGCCAGCGGCTGTCCCGCTCCCAGGGCGCCCTCGGCAGAGGGCTGCTCGCGCTGCTCTCGCGCGACAAGCTCGACGAGGACACCTGGGAGGACATCGAGGACACCCTCCTCACCGCCGACATCGGCGTCATCCCGACGCAGGAACTCGTGGAGAACCTCCGCACGCGCCTGCGCGTCGAGGGCAACGATGCCGGGGCACCCCGTGAGGTTCTCCGCGACGAGCTTCACGAGCTCGTCGACCCGACCATGGATCGTCGCCTGCAGATCTCCGGCAGCGACGGCCAGCCCGGCGTCGTACTCGTCGTCGGCGTCAACGGCGCCGGCAAGACCACCACCATCGGCAAGATCGCCCGGATCCTGGTCGACGAGGAGAAGAGAGTCATCCTCGGAGCCGCCGACACGGTCCGGGCCG